>CATPCO010000693.1 GCA_955652925.1 uncultured Xanthobacteraceae bacterium
CTCATCGAAATGGCGCAAAGCTTCACGCGCCGGCGCCTCCCCATCTTTGCGCTGGTGATCCTGCCTTCGCTCTACCCGTTCATATTTGCCACGCTGCGGATCATGTTCGGGGTTTCGTGGAAGGTGACGCTCACGGCCGAGCTGTTCGGCGGCAATGCCGGCCTCGGCTACATGATCAACCTGGCACGTCAGGAGTTCGACACGGCCACGATCTTCGCAGCGGTCATCATCATCATCGCCTTCGTCCACGGCATGGACCATTACGTGCTGGGCCCGCTACAGGCAAAAGTGTCGCGTCATTATGCGAGCTGAACGGATAGGCTTTGCGCCCGATGGCGTGGAGCGCCTGATTGGTGAAGGCGTGGTCGTCATCGCGCTACTCGCCTGGTGGGCGCTCGCGCGGCGCTTGCCGGAATTCATCCTGCCGGGTCCGCTGCCCGTCCTGCGCCGATTGGCCGAGCTCTGGCTCAATCCTGAATTTCTCTTGAACGCGTTTGCCTCAACCTGGCGCGTTCTTGTTTCGATTGCACTTGCTCTCCTGATCGGCGGCGCGCTGGCGTTTCTTGCTCATGGCGTGGCGTCGATGACAGCGGTGGTGGATGCACGGATCAAGCCGGTGCTCAACTCCTTCCCCTCGATCGGCTGGGCGATCCTGGCTGCCATCTGGTTCGATCCCGGTGATTTCGGCGTCATCTTCGTTGAGGTCGCAATCCTGATCCCGTTCTGTCTCATCAACATCGCCGAGGGACTGCGCAATCTCGACCGCGAGCTCATCGAGATGGGCCGCAGCTTCACCCGACGGGAGATGCGCATTCTCTGGCGTCTCACCTTGCCTCTGCTCGTGCCTTACGGCCTTTCCGCGACCCGCATCGCGTACGGCGTCGCCTGGAAGATTGCGCTCGTTGCGGAACTGCTCGGCGCGCCGAACGGCGTGGGATATCTGATGCTGCGCGCGCAGACCGCGGCGGATAGCACCACGTTTCTTGCCATCTGCTTTGCCATCGTGTTGATCTTCATTGCTGGCGAGCGGCTGGTAATCGTGCCCCTGGAGCGCCGCTTCGCGCAGCGGTAATCAAAGCTCGATCATGGCAACCACGACGCAGACTGTGCTGGTCAAGACCACGGCCGGGGTTGTGCGCGGCGCAAAAGAGCAGGGGATCGCGGTATTCCGCGGCGTGCCCTATGCGGCGGCTCCCGTTGGTGATCTGCGCTTCTCGCCGCCGCAGCCTGCCCCGGCCTGGGAAGGCGTGCGCGACGCGACCAAGGACGGGCCGGTCGCGCCCCAGGGCCGCTCGCGGCTTGCCCACATCATGGGCGATTTCGAGCGCCCGCAATCGGAAGACTGCCTTACGCTGACGATCTGGACCCCGGCTCCTGACGCCGCAAAACGTCCGGTGCTGGTGTGGATTCATGGCGGCGCATTTTCGAGCGGCGCGGGCTCGCTGCCGTGGTATTGCGGCGAGCAGTTCGCCACCAACGGCGATATGGTCGTCGTCTCCATGAACTACCGGCTGGGCGCGCTGGGGTTCCTGTGCCTGCCGGGCGCGAGCCAAGGCAATCTCGGATTGCTCGATCAGCTCGCGGCGCTGAATTTTGTGCGCGCCAATATTGCGGCCTTTGGCGGTGATCCGGAGAACGTCACGGTCGCCGGGCAGTCCGCGGGGGCGGCCGCAATCGTCATTCTCATGACCATGCCGGGCGCGCGCGGCTTGTTCCGGCGCGCGATCCTGCAAAGCACGCCGTTCGGACGAATGGCGCGCACGCTTGATGACGCTCACCGGATAGGACGACGCTTGCTGGAGGTGCTGAGCCTTGAGCCCGCGCAGGCGATAAGGCTCAAATCGCTGCCGGTCGCGGAGCTTGTCAGAGCCCAGGGCGAGGTCGCGCGGCTGGAAAAGAAGTTCGCCGATACGTTTGCGCCGTTTTGGCCGGTGATTGACGGGAGCGTCTATCCAGGCGAGGTCGCGCCGGCGCTCAAAGCCGGCGCCGGAGCCGAGATCGAGACCATGATCGGCACGACGCGCGAGGAGATGGCGGCATTCTACTGTATCGACGAGCAAGTCGCCGGTGCCGATCCCGCCGCGGTCGAGGCCGTGTTCGCCGCAATGTTCAAATCCCACTGGCGGCACTATTACGACGAGATCAGGCGGACCCGGGCCGCAAACAGCAATGCAGCGCTGCTCGGCGAGCTGATGACGCAAGCGAGCTTCCGGATGGGCAGTCTGCGCATGGCCGAGTGGCGCGCTGACCAGGGCCACCCGGCCTATGTGTATCAGTTCGACTGGCAATCGCCGGCTGGATTCGAGTCCTGCCACTGTCTCGAAATCCCGTTCGTGTTCAATAATCTTGCGAGCTGGACCGGCTCGCCGATGCTCAAGGGCGCAGACCCTGATGAGACGAGAGGGCTTGCAGCGGCGATGCACGGCGCCTGGATCGCATTTGCGCGCAGCGGAACGCCAGATCATCCGCGCCTGCCGGTCTGGCCGCCCTATCGGCGCGCAGACCGCATGACCATGCGCTTCGATCGCGTGATCGGACCGGTGAGCGACCTTGCCGGTATCGAATGGCGCCGGCCCTGGCCCGGATGATATTGCGATGGTGCATTCGGTCACGATCCGCAAGGAAATCGCCGATCGCGTCTTACAGCGGCGCGGCCGCTACCATCTCTTTGACCGGCTCGACCCCGCCCGCACGGCGCTCGTTGCGATCGACATGCAGAATACGTTCTGCGCGCCGGGTGCTCCGGCTGAAGTGCCGGCAGCAAGAGGCATCGTTGAGCCGATCAACATTCTCACCGCCGGCCTGCGCGCTCTCCGTGTGCCCGTGATCTGGGTGCTGCACGCAAACGAGCGCATCGGCGGCAAGAGCGATTGGGAGCTCTTCTTCAACACCATCGTCGCCGACGAGGTTCGGGAAAGAACCATCGAAAGTCTTGTCCCTGCCAAGCAAAGCGTCTGGGACGGGCTCCTCACCAGCCCGGCGGATCGAACGGTGCTGAAGAATCGTTACAGTGCGTTGATCCCCGGCTCATCGCCGCTCGAGCGCGTGCTGCGCGGCCTCGGCATCGATACCGTTCTGATCGCTGGAACCAAGACCAATGTGTGCTGCGAATCAACCGCACGCGATGCCATGATGCTCGACTTCAAGGTCGTGCTGATCGAAGACTGTTGCGCTGCTCTCTCCGACGAAGAGCATCGCAGCGCCTTGGAAAACATCATCCAGCAGTTTGGTGATGTCATGACGGCTGCCGAGGTGCTGGCTCGGCTGCGATGATCATAGCCAGCGGCAGGCCCTGTGACCTGTTGTTACAGGCGGCTACAGGCTGAATCACAACCTCAGATTGATTCTTCACCTTCAACACGTCAAGGATGTTTTTTTTCGGAATGAGCCGAAAAACCCAGCAAAATCAATGGGAGCATTCAACACAGACTACGCCGTTGAGAACCTCCGGTTTGACTCCAAGGGTTGACATTCCCATCTGTGGCCACGACAACCGCGGCCCGTTGTACCCTTGCGGCGTACCCTTGGGGCCTCGCGTTTTTCCCTAACTCTTTGGAATTGCATGAACATCATCGTTGTTGAGTCGCCGGCCAAGGCCAGGACGCTGCATAAATACCTTGGCGCCGGCTACGAGGTATTGGCGTCTTTCGGCCATGTCCGCGACCTTCCGGCCAAGAACGGCTCCGTCGACCCCGACCACGACTTCCGCATGATCTGGGAGGTGGACGACAAGTCCCGCAAGCGCCTCGACGATATTGCCCGTGCCCTGAAGGGGGCAAGCAAGCTCATTCTCGCGACCGACCCCGACCGCGAGGGCGAAGCCATCTCCTGGCACGTCCTTGAAGTGCTCAAGCAAAAGAATGCGCTGAAGAAGCAGCCGGTCGAGCGGGTGGTCTTCAATGCCATCACGAAGCAGGCGGTGCTCGATGCCATGAAGCACCCCCGCGACATCGATGCCGCACTGGTCGATGCCTATCTCGCAAGGCGTGCGCTCGACTACCTCGTCGGCTTCACGCTCTCGCCGGTGCTGTGGCGCAAGCTCCCGGGCGCGCGCTCGGCCGGCCGGGTGCAGTCGGTGGCGCTGCGGCTCGTCTGCGACCGCGAGCTTGATATCGAAAAGTTCGTTGCGCGCGAATACTGGTCTCTGGTTGCCACCCTTGCGACGCCGCGCGGCGAGATCTTCGAAGCGCGCCTCGTCGGTGCCGATGGGCAAAAGATTCAAAGACTGGATATCGGGTCGGGGGCCGAGGCGGAGGCTTTCAAGCGCGCCCTCGAAAGCGCCGCATTTGCGGTCGCCGCGGTTGAAGCAAGACCGGCCAAGCGCAATCCGCCGCCGCCGTTTACCACCTCGACCCTCCAGCAAGAGGCAAGCCGCAAGTTCGGCTTCGCCCCGGCCCATACCATGCGCATCGCGCAGCGGCTCTACGAAGGCGTCGACATCGAGGGCGACACCGTCGGCCTCATCACCTATATGCGCACCGACGGTGTCGACATTGCCGAGGAGGCGATCACCGCCGCGCGGCGCGTGATCGGTGCCGATTACGGCGCGCGTTATCTGCCGCCCTCCCCGCGCAAATACCTGACCAAGGCAAAGAACGCCCAGGAGGCGCACGAAGCCATCCGGCCCACTGATGTGGGACGGAGGCCCGCGCAGGTGAGGCGGTTGCTCGATCACGATCAGGCGAGGCTCTATGAACTGATCTGGCTGCGCACCATGGCAAGCCAGATGGAGTCGGCCGAACTCGAGCGCACCACGGCCGATATCTCGGCACACGCCGGCAGCCGCGTCATCGAGCTGCGCGCAACCGGCACTGTTGTGAAGTTCGACGGATTTCTCACACTCTATCAGGAAGGGCGCGACGACGAGCCGGAAGACGAGGAGTCCCGCCGGCTTCCCGAGATGAGCGCTGGTGAGAGGCTCAGCAAGCGAAAGATCGACGCCAACCAGCATTTCACGGAGCCGCCGCCGCGCTACTCGGAGGCTTCTCTCGTCAAGCGGATGGAGGAGCTTGGGATCGGCCGGCCCTCGACCTACGCGTCAATTTTGCAGGTCCTCAAGGACCGCGGTTACGTGCGCATCGAAAAGAAGCGGCTCGTCCCGGACGACAAGGGACGCGTTCTGACGGCCTTTCTCGAAAGCTTTTTTGCTCGTTACGTGGAATACGATTTCACCGCCGACCTCGAGGAGCAGCTCGACCGTATCTCCAATAACGAGATTGCCTGGCGCGACCTCTTGCGCGATTTCTGGCGCGAATTCACTGCGGCCGTGGGCGACATCAAGGAGCTGCGCGTTGCGCAGGTCATCGACGCGCTGGATGAGATGCTGGCGCCGCACCTCTTCCCGCCGCGCGAGGACGGCAGCGATCCACGCAAATGCCCCAGTTGCGAAACGGGGCGGCTATCGCTCAAGCTCGGCAAGTTCGGCGGCTTTATCGGTTGCTCGAATTATCCGGAGTGCCGCTATACGCGTGCGCTCGCACCGGGCAATGGTGCAAATGGCGATGGCGGAATGAAGAAGCTCGGCGAAGATCGCGCAACCGGCCTCGAAGTGACGGTGCGCACCGGCCGTTTCGGGCCCTATATCCAGCTCGGCGAAGCGGCCAATGGAGAAAAACCCAAGCGCGCGAGTCTGCCGAAGGGCACCTCGCCTGAGGACGTCGATCTTGATCGCGCACTGGCCTTGCTTTCGCTCCCACGCGAAGTCGGAAAACACCCCGAGGGCGGGGAGCCAATCGTTGCAGGCATTGGCCGTTTCGGACCCTACGTCCAGCATGGCAAGACTTTTGCCACCCTCACCGCGGGCGACGATGTCCTGACCATCGGTTTAAACCGCGCGGTCACGCTCATTGAGGAGAAGCGCGCCAAAGGTCCGCGCCAGCGTCGCTTCGGCGCAGATTCCGGACGCGCCCTGGGCGAATATCCCGACAAGGGCGGTACGGTGGTGGCGCGGACGGGCCGTTATGGACCCTATGTGAGCCACAATGGGATCAACGCGACGCTTACCTCGGACATGACGCCCGAGACCGTGACGCTCGAACAGGCAGTCGGGCTCCTGGAGGCAAAGGCGGCACGCGGCGGCACAGCCAAATCAGTCGGTAGATTAAGCCCGCAGCCGCGCAGAACCGCCCGCAAGGCCAAGCGGCAGAAACCTCCTGCCGCGCAGGCCAAGCCGGCAGCAGCGAGAGAAAAGAAACCCGCACGCAAGTCCAAGGCCGGCGGTGGAGTGGGTAAAATCGTCTGACTTGCCTGCCGTGCGGGAGCCACCGGCTGCAAAATGAAGCATCCCCGCGCCAAGCCACCTTCTCCATCCAAGGATGAACTCGTCGCGTTCATCGCCGAGCAAGAGGGCAAGGCGGGTGTGCGGGAGATCGCCCGCGCCTTCGGCATGAAAAACGCGGACCGGGCAACGTTGCGGCACATGCTGCGCGAGCTTGCCGAGGAGGGCCGCGTCGAGCGCAGGCGAAAAAAGCTCCATCGCCCCGGAACCTTGCCCGATGTCGTGCTCGCGGACGTTTGCGCGCGCGACGCCGACGGGGAGCTGATCGCCGTGCCCACCGAGTGGGATGAGGCCGCGCACGGACCCGCCCCGAAAATTCACGTGCGGACCACGCGCCGCGCCCGGCCAAGCGAGCTGGCGGGCGTGGGCGATCGCGCATTGCTGCGCGTCGACCAAGGCGCCGCCGATGGTCATTACAGCGCACGCGTTATCAAGCTGATCGATCGCGCAAGACAGCGCGTGCTCGGCATTTTTCGCACGAGCCCAGAGGGCGGCGGGCGTGTCATCCCGGTCGACAAGAAACAACTCGGCCAGGAACTTCTGATCCCCGCGGGAGCTGGCGCAGAGGCACAGGACGGCGACCTAGTCGCAGCCGAGGTGACTGAGCCAAGGCGCGGCTACGGGCTGCCCACCGCGCGCATCAAGGAACGGCTCGGCTCGCTCGGAACCGAACGCGCGGTCAGCCTCATTGCGATTCATGCGCACGGGATTCCGTATGTCTTTCCCGCCCCGGCATTAGCCGAGGCGCAAACCGCCAAGCCGGCTCGACGCGCAGGACGCGAGGATTGGCGCAATCTGCCCCTCGTCACCATTGATCCGGCCGACGCCAAGGACCACGACGACGCCGTGCACGCGGCGCGCGACACGGCGCCCGACAATCGCGGCGGATTCATCATCAGCGTCGCCATCGCCGATGTTGCGCATTACGTGCGTCCCGGCTCGGCGCTCGATCGCGAGGCCCTCGTGCGCGGCAACTCGGTTTACTTTCCCGATCGGGTCGTGCCGATGCTGCCTGAGCGGATCTCAAACGATCTATGCTCGCTGCGGCCAGGAGAGGACCGCGCCGCCTTGGCCGTGCGCATGATCATCGGGCCGGACGGACGCAAGCGCTCCCATACTTTTCATCGCGTGCTCATGCGCTCGGCTGCAAAGCTCAATTACACGCAAGTCCAGGCCGGCATCGATGGCTGGCCGGATGAGACGACTGGACCCTTGCTGGCATCCGTGCTCGAGCCCCTCTATGCCGCCTATCGATGTTTGAAGCGCGCGAGCGACGAGCGTGCGCCGCTTGATCTTGATCTTCCAGAGCGAAAAATCGTTCTCAGCGCGCACAGCACCGTGGATCACGTCGTCACGGCCGAGCGCCTCGATTCGCATCGGCTGATTGAAGAGTTCATGATTCTGGCGAATGTGGCAGCGGCGGAGACGCTTGAGCGTGCACGCGTTCCGCTCATTTATCGCGTGCATGACGAGCCTGACCCGGAGCGCGTGAACGCGCTGCGGGAGTTCCTGCGCAGCCTCGACATCTCGCTCCCCAAAAGCGGGCCTTTGCGCGCCGCCCAGTTCAATCGCATCCTCGAGCGCGTGAAGGGCCGCGATACCGAGAAATTGGTCAATGAAGTGGTGTTGCGCACGCAGGCGCAGGCTGAGTACGCCGCGCAGAACTACGGACACTTTGGTCTTAACCTGCGCCGCTACGCGCATTTCACATCGCCCATTCGCCGCTATGCAGACCTCATCGTGCATCGCGGGCTCATCGGCGCGCTAAAGCTCGGCGAGGGTGCCTTGCCGGCGGGTCAGGATACGGCTGCGCTGGTCGAGATCAGCGCGCAAATCTCGGCGGCCGAACGCCGCGCGATGAAGGCCGAGCGCGAAACTTTCGACCGCCTGCTCGCTCATTTTCTTGCCGACCGGATCGGCGCAATCTTCGAGGGCCACATTTCCGGCGCCACCCGCGCGGGATTATTCGTGAAGCTTGACGATACCGGTGCCGACGGCTTCATTCCCGCGCGCACGGTGGGCACGGAATATTTTCGCTACCACGAAGACCGCCACGCGCTCATTGGTGACCGCAGCGGCGAAACCTACCGGCTCGGCGACCACGTTACGGTCCGCCTGGTCGAGGCGGCTCCCGTGGCAGGCGCATTGCGCTTCGAGCTTCTCGCGGAAGCCCGTAGCGCCGCGCGTCGTGAGCACAGCCATCGTCAACGCCCAAGTCACGCGCAGGCGCGCCCGCACAAGCCGCGCAAGCGCGCCGGAAGATCATGACCGGCACCCATTCCGAGGCGCTGGAACGCATGAACCGCTTCGAGGCGGCGGAAGGCAAGGCGACGGCGGACCTCATTCGGCCAAAGGACGCAGCCACGCTCATTCTGGTTGACCGGTCGGAACGCGTCCCCAAGGTGCTGCTGGGGAAACGCCACGCGCGTCACAAATTCATGCCGGGAATGTTCGTGTTCCCGGGCGGCAGGGTTGATCCCACCGACAAAAAAATGCTCGTTGCCCGGGCGCTTCATCATGACGTGGAGACGCAGCTGATGAAGCGTCTTGCACGCCCAAGCCCGGCAAAGGCGCGGGCGTTTGCTCTCGCAGCCATCCGTGAGACATTCGAGGAGACGGGACTTCTGCTCGGCGCGCGCACAATCAAGATCAACGGGGTTCCGGCCGGTCCCTGGACGGCTTTCGCACAAGCCGGCATCCTGCCGGACCTGGGCCTCCTGCATTTCATTGGTCGCGCGATTACTCCGCCCCGCCGCCCACGACGGTTTGACGCGCGCTTTTTCGCCATGGATGCGAGCGCGATTGCGCATCGTATCGAGGGTATGACCGGGCCCGACGCAGAGTTGGTCGAGCTTGTCTGGATGCCGCTCGCGCAAGCCCAGCAGCTCCACATGCCCGCAGTAACCAGTGTCATGCTCGAAGAGCTCGATGCGCGCATCGCGCTTGGGTTCGGGCATAAGCTGCCGGTGCCGTTCTACCGGATGCCCCGCAAGCAGTTCATGCGCGAGATGTTGTGAGGCATTCTTGACTTTGGCGCATCGGCGGCTACGTTGCCCGCGCGTTCACCTCATGAGGTTCGCCATGGCCAAGGCCACCACCATCAAAGTGAAACTGGTTTCGAGCGCGGATACTGGATTCTATTACGTTACCCGTAAGAACTCGCGCACCATGACAGACAAGCTGGTCAAGAAGAAATACGATCCGGTCGCGAAGAAGCACGTCGAGTTTCGCGAGGCAAAGATCAAATAAACGGATCAGCCTGGCAGAAGGAAGGCGCCCGACTTGAGTCAGGCGCCTTCTCATCTGCTCAGACAGGCCGCTTGCTTGCAGCCTCAGGAGAGGTGGCCGGTCGGAAGCGGCGTCATGAGGAGGCCACTCTTACCGCCCCACGACCGGCCGAACCCTACGGGACCCAGGAGATGCGGCGGACCTGAGCATTCCGCAGGGTTATCAATAGGATAACGACGCGGCAAAGGCCTCGGCATCGCCGCAGAGCCGAGCGAGACCACGCTGCGCCCGGACCAAAATAGCGCAATGGGGCGGGAAATCAATCATTTACCCTGTGGATTGCGCAGAGAATTTCGTCAACCTTAAAATGGCGGCTTGACAGTTGCGTCACGCAGCGTCTGGGACAACACGGTTGCGGCCGTTGCGCTTGGCCCTGTACAGGGCCTGATCCGCGCGTTTGATCACCGAGGCGGCGTCATCGTTTCCGCCCAGTGCCGCAATTCCGATGGAAATGGTGACGTCGATTCCCTGCGCTCCCTGCTGGATCGGGAAAGGCTCGCTCGCAATTCGCTGTCGCAGCCGCTCCGCAACGGCCGTGGCGGCGGCAAGATCGGTTTCCGGCATGACGACCACAAACTCCTCGCCGCCATAACGGCACGCCAAGTCAATGCCGCGGATCGCTTTGCGCACGCGCAGCGCGAACTCCCGCAGGACTTCGTCGCCGGTATCATGCCCATGCGTATCGTTGACCAACTTGAAATGATCGATGTCGAGGACGAGCACGGCGAGCGGCTGACCGCGCGACAGCGCCTGCTCGACCAGCCCTGCTATGTGCGTTTCCATGTACCGGCGATTATGCAGCCCGGTCAACGCGTCGGTGATCGCCAGTTCGATCGATGTTTGCACGCTGTCGCGCAGCCGCTCGGTATATCGCTTCTTGCGGATTTGGGTACGCACGCGTGCGAGGATTTCATTCTTGTCAATGGGACGAAAAAGATAATCGTTCACGCCGATCTCGAGGCCACGCACGAGCCGGGCGTTCTCGTCCGCATCGGCGATCGCAAGAATGGGAGTGTTACGGGTGCGTGCCAGGGAACGGACCTGGCTACACAGGCGCAAGCCGTCAAAGTCGACAAGCGCAAGCGACACGATCAGCAGATCGTAATTGCCATCAGCGGCTCGGAACAAGGCAGCATTTGGATCGGCTTCAATATCGACCGAATGCTCGCCCGCGAGAATGGCTGCCATATGCTCATATGAAAGCGGGCGATCGTCGACGAGCAGGATATGCCCGTTACGGCCGGCTTCCGTCAATGCTTCACGCTCGCCACCCGTGACGCCGATATCGCGAGAAGCGAGCGCACGCATCCGTAGCTCATCCGTCATCACTTTGAGGCGAGCAAGCGAGCGAACGCGCGCGATCAGGGCGATCTCGGAAACCGGCTTGGTGAGGAAATCGTCGGCCCCGGCTTGCAGCCCTTTGACGCGATCCGAAGGCTGGTCAAGCGCCGTGACCATGACCACCGGGATGTGATGAGTCGTCGGTCCGGCCTTGAACCGCCGGCAGACCTCGAAGCCATCCATGTCGGGCATCATCACGTCCAGCAGCACGATATCGCATTTGGCGCGTTCGCAAATTGCGAGCGCCTCGTCGCCGCTCATTGCAGTAATGACGTCGAAATATTCCGCCGAAAGGCGGGCCTGAAGGAGCTTGACGTTGGCCGGCACGTCATCGACGACGAGAACGCGAGCAGTCATCGGCTCGTTCCCTCACGCCGGGCCAAGAAAGTGACGAATCGTCTCAATGAACTTTCCTATCGAAATCGGCTTTGACAAATACGCCTCGCAACCGCCTTCTCGAATGCGCTCTTCATCCCCTTTCATGGCAAAAGCGGTGACGGCGACCACCGGAATAGCCTTGAGCTCGGCATCTTCCTTGAGCCACTTTGTCACTTCGAGTCCTGATACTTCGGGGAGCTGGATGTCCATCAGGATCAAGTCGGGATGCGACCGGCGCGCGAGATCAAGCGCTTCGATCCCGTTACGAGTCCCGACGGTATGATAGCCGTGAGCCTCCAAGAGGTCGTGGAAGAGCTTCATGTTGAGCTCATTATCCTCGACGATCATTACGGTCTTCGACATCCCCCGTCCTTCCGACCGTCTCCCGTCGGCGCCAGAGCCCGATGAGAGCTTTATTCCTCGTCCGGTAGCCTGCAGGAGCGAAGCCAGCTTCGCCGGGTGCTTCGGCGGCCCTGCTCGAATTGGCTCGGGACCTTATTAGCGCAGGCGGATACCCCGCTTCGATACGCTCATCCGGGCTGCGAACTGTTCGCAAAGCTAGAGCGCATATGTTACGGAAACGCAAATACAACCCGATAGCCAGAAGCAGAATCAGTCTGAGACGAAAGCCAAAAGAGCCGTAATCTCAGCGGTTTGCCGTCCACACTTGATGGCACGCGCAGATGCGTTGAGCGCACTGCCCGACATTGCGGCGTGCCGCTCATGAAATGCGGCAATGTTGCGATTCGGCCGCACTTTCATGACTGCGCGGGCGCCACATCCATCACCCGCCGGCTCAGTGCGATGTTGAACGTATATCCACCGAACAGATCAACCGCTGTGACGAAGATAAGAAGGGCCGCAGCTTCCCAACGCTGTGGTGTCTCGACCAATTGCGGTTTTCCGAATACCACGATCAAAACGATCGCAAGCGGGACCAGCGAAGCCATTCCATCGACAACACCAAGAAAGCGGTTGGCGCTCGACGGTAAGCTGAAGGGTATCGAGATGAGCTGAAAGGTTAAATAAATCGCTGCGAGCCAGGCCATATTGAACCCGAGACGATCGGGCGTGAACCAGCCGAGCCTGCCTTCCATGCTTTTGAATGACCCCGCATACCAGAAAAAATACACCTCCCAGGCGGCAAGCCCTAATGCGAGAATGATGCTGATTCCGGCGACGGAAAAACGACCCCTGCGCATGACTGCCTCCGTGAGCCCCATGGGTTGGCTCCATCCCTATCCGACAACGTGGCATCGCGTCGAGCGCTTGACCTGGTTTTCCCCACCTGCGCTGTGCTGATCGGATGGCTCAGCCATGGTTGCTTCGAATACACTGAATAGCTGCACGATTCTGGCACGGACATTTACCCCGAGAGAGCACATGGGCCGGCATGGCCGAGCAGTAAAGCGCGAGGGCGCCAAGCGCGCACGCGCTGATGAGCTGGCGGTTGCCGCATTCGAATTTCTCGCCGGCGACCCGGCGAGAATTGCGCGATTTTTCGATATGACCGGCCTTACTATCGATACTATTCGGACCGCGGCGCAGGAGCCTCGCTTTTTCGCCGGCGTGCTTGATTACGTGATCAGCGACGAGCCCTTGCTGCTCGCTTTCTCCCGCGAAAGGGGAGTCGATCCGAATGAAACCGTCGCGGCGCGTGATATTCTGATGCAAGACTCCAGGGAGCGCGATACGCCGTAACCAGCCCACATTGGAACCGATACTCGGGCACAGGATATGTCGGGCTTCTGCCGCGATTGCTGCCGTGATGTGCGCGACGGTGCTGGCCGCTGCATGGCCTGCGGCTCACCGCGCCTGTTGCGGCATGCCGAGCTCGATACTTTGGCCATCGCGCACGTCGATTGCGACGCCTTCTATGCGACAATCGAAAAACGCGATGATCCTTCGCTCGCCGACAAGCCCGTCATTGTCGGCGGGCGCGAGCGCGGCGTGGTGCTCACGGCCTGTTATGTGGCTCGCACATTCGGGGTGAAATCGGCCATGCCCATGTTCGAGGCGCGACGGCTGTGCCCGCATGCCGCGGTCGTGCGCCCCGATATGGCAAAATATGCGCGCGTGGGACGCGAAGTGCGCGCCCTCATGTCGAAGCTCACCCCGCTGGTCGAGCCGGTCTCGATCGATGAGGCTTTCATAGACCTCTCCGGGACTGCTCGCCTGCACGCAACGAACCCTGCCAAAGCGCTCGCTGCCTTTGCTGTCGAGGTCGAGAAGCGTGTCGGCATCACGGTCTCGATCGGGCTCTCCTGCAACAAGTTCCTTGCAAAGATCGCATCCGATCTGGACAAGCCGCGCGGTTTTGCAGTGCTTGGCAGGGGCGAGGCAGCCGCTTTTCTGGCATCGCAGCCGGTGACATTGATCTTCGGTGTCGGCAAAATGGCCCAGCAGCGGCTTGCACGCGATGGGCTGCGCACCATTGGTGATCTTCAACGCGCCGGCGAGCGCGAGCTGTTGCGCCGCTACGGATCCGAAGGGGCGCGCCTTGCGAAACTGGCTCAAGGCATGGATGATCGTGCGGTCGTGCCCGAGCGCGAAGCGAAGAGCATTTCGGCCGAAACCACCTTCGATCGCGATAAAGCTGACTTTCGAGCGCTGGAGCTTTGCCTTTGGCAGCTGTCCGAAAAAGTATCCGCGCGCCTCAAACACAATGCGCTTGCCGGCTCGACCGTCGCGCTCAAGCTCAAGACCACTGATTTTCGCATCCGCACGCGCGCGCAGTCACTCGCGCACCCGACTCAGCTGGCGACGCGGATTTTTGACACCGCCCGAAATCTGTTGGTCGCCGAAGTCGATGGAACCATGTTTCGTCTCCTCGGTGTCGGAGTTTCGGCTCTTTCTCCCGCCGATGGATCCGATTTCGCCGACCTGATCGATCGGCGCGCGGCGGAAACCGAGCAGGCGATCGACCGCTTGCGTGAAAAATTCGGGAAAGGGGCGATCATCAAGGGTCTCGCCTTCGGGCAAGAAGACGGGTGAGCACTTTGACAATGAAAAGAAGCTTTTGCTGGTTTTAATTACAGGAGGGCAGGTAGAGCACGAAAATGAACTCGACCGAGCGCCTCACCGACATGGCTTCGTATCCCTGATCGCAAGGGACGTGAGCTCCCCACTGATGGCAAAATCGTTGTAATCGAGCATCAGCGCCCGCGATATTCCGTTTTCATAGAGCTCAAACGTGATTGCATAGACCGGGGGTTGATCCGATTTACTGCCGGCTCTGTCGAAATAACTCACCGTCACCGGCCAGCGTCGTAGTCCCACGAGCGACGGCTGGCCGGCCGCCGCATCCGCGGGTGGGTGCTCCTCCGCGGCAATCCCGCGGCCGATCACGGTCAGCGTATTGTACACCTTCTCACCTTTGTCCGAGCCGTCGTAGACCGGCAGTTCGAGCAGGCTCTTTTCCTCGCGCGCGGCATCGATGATCCGGCGCATGTGCTCGGTCGGAAAGACGATTGCGGCTTCAAGATCGAACTTCTTGTCCACCGGCTTGGCCAGGGTGACCGTAAGTTGACTCGTCTCCCGTTCGGCTTGCCCGTCCACGGAGTCGATCAGCGCCTCGTTGAGATAGTTCTGCGATTTGAAAACGAACTTCCTTGCCGTCCCCTCCTCCCAGCTGGTGGAGCGCAGGTCGCTGAGTGTCGATTTGCCTTCGCCGTTATCGAGTTCCGAGACCTGCCGGAATTGGAGCGCATAGCCTTCACACGAGCTGCCCGAGAAATCGTAAAGAATTCTGCCCCGTGCCGACATCGCGGAGGAATTTCCGCGCGTCTGCGCAAGCTTGAGCTCGTAGATGGCACGGTGGGATGCAAACTCCATCCCGGCCGCGGGCCCGCAGCTCAGCCCCAACCAGGAAAGCGCGGCTGCGCTGGCCGCGCTCGCGAGAGCAGCTTTGCCGAAAATCTTCATGGCAGAGGGCCTCCTCGCCGCCCGTGCGGCGCAACATAGGGGTGGCACTTGCTCCCTGCAACCGACCACGAGCTCTTGCATGCGATCATCCAATGGTGAAGAACGAAGCGGTCGGCGCCGCGCCGATTTTTCCATCAATCGCGGAAGGACACGTTACATCGAGAGGAAAGGACTATGGCCGGAACCGTTGAACGAAAGCTTTCGGAGCTTGGAGTTTCCCTTCCCACCCCGGCAACTCCGGTCGCCAACTATATTCCCTTCGTTCGTGTCGGCGCCTTGCTGTTCGTTTCGGGACAGATCTGCCTTGATGCAAGCGGCAAGCCCGTTGCGAAAGGTAAGCTTGGGGCTGGAGTTTCCCCGGACGAGGGCCAAAAAGCGGCGCGCGCCTGCGCGATCAACGTGCTGGCCCAGGTCAAAGCCGCGGTCGGCGATCTTGACCGGGTGACGCGCGTTGTTCGTCTGGGCGGCTTCATCAATTCGGACCCCGCCTTTCTGGAGGGGCCGAAGGTCATGAATGGGGCATCCGATCTCATGGTCGCTGTGTTCGGAGATAAAGGACGCCACGCGCGCACGACCGTGGGCGTCGCCGTGCTGCCCGGCGACGCAGCCGTCGAAGTTGATGGGATTTTCGAGATCGCATGACGAAGCAGGGCCGGGAATGGAATGGCTGACCGCCCGGCCGGTCGCACATCGCGGTCTGCATGACGGCAGCAACATCATTGAAAACACCGCCTCCGCCTTTACCGCCGCCATCGCTGGACGTTACGGCATCGAATGTGATCTGCAGATTTCCGCCGACGGCGAGGCAATGGTCCACCATGACGAGGCTCTCGGTCGCCTTGCGGAAGGCAGCGCACGGCTCGATGCCGTAACAGCCGCGGAACTTAAACGCTCACCCTTTAAAGCCGGCACTGATCGGATGATCACACTCGGCGACTTGTGTGATCTTACCGCGGGCCGCACGCCACTCATCATCGAGCTCAAGAGCCATTACGATGGGGATCGGCGGCTTGTCAGGCGCAGCACAGACGTGCTCTCAACCTATGGGGGACACGCGGCGGTGATGTCGTTCGATCCGGTGCAGATGGCAATGCTATGCGAGATCGCGCCTGGGATCGTCCGGGGCATCGTTGCCGAGCGTGCAGATCAGCGTTATCGACAACATGGGTGTTTCGGTGCAGTGCGCCGTGGGGCGGCCTATTGCGAGCGCCTCTGGCGCATGCGCCCGCAATTCGTCGCCTATGCGGTCAATGACCTTCCTGCAATAATGCCTACGATTGCTCGAAATGTTTTCAAATGCCCGGTCCTCGCCTGGACGGTGCGTAACCCGCTACAACGCGAGAAAGCCAGGCGCTACGCCGACCAGATCATCTTCGAGGGTTTTCAGGCATAGGGCATCGACGAGGCTGCGACATGTCTGCGATCGAACTTGCATTGCGGGCAGCGAATTCCATCGGCGATGTTACCGCCGAGGCCTGGGATGCATGCGCCAATCCTCCTCCTGGTCTTTGCGCGGAAAGCATGGACGGCGATTCCAGCCTGCTCCCCCAGAGGGAAAACGAGTTGAAACTGGGACGCGGATACAATCCGTTCATCTCGCATGATTTCCTTTCGGCGCTTGAGTTATCGGGGTCCGTGCGAGCGCGTACGGGCTGGCAACCCATGCATCTCCTCGCAACCGATGACAAGGGCAGCTTGCTCGGCGCGGTCCCCTGCTACGTGAAGTCACACTCGCGCGGCGAATATGTCTTCGATCACGGCTGGGCAGACGCCTTTGAACGCGCGGGCGGAAGCTACTATCCGAAGCTCCAGGTCTCTGTTCCGTTCACGCCGGCGACCGGACGCCGGCTGCTGGCACGGCCCGGAATAAATTCGCAAGGCGTGCGCGCAGCGCTTGCGGATGCCCTGACCGATATCTGCCGACGAAGCGATGCCTCTTCCGTGCATGTGACATTTCCAACGCACTGCGAATGGGAGCTCCTCGGCTCGCGCGGCTATCTCAAGCGCACGCATCAGCAGTTCCATTGGGAGAATTCGGGCTATTCCAGCTTCGACGAATTTCTTGCGGCGCTGTCCTCGCGCAAGCGCAAAACTATCAGGCGTGAACGCGATGATGCGCTTTCCGCCGGAATCAGTGTCCACTGGCTGAGCGGCTCGGACCTTACCGAAGGCGTTTGGGATGCCTTCTTCGAGTTTTACATGGAGACGGGCTCGCGCAAGTGGGGCAGGCAATATCTTACTCGCCCGTTCTACTCGCTTGTTGGTCAAAGAATGCGAGACCGCATCCTTCTGGTCATGGCAAAGCGCAACGGCCGGTGGATAGCCGGCGCGATCAATTTTATCGGTTCCGATACCTTGTTCGGCCGTCACTGGGGCGCGATTGAACACCATCCCTTCCTGCATTTTGAGCTGTGCTACTATCAGGCAATCCAATATGCCATTGAGAAAAGGCTTCATCGGGTGGAGGCCGGTGCGCAGGGCGAGCACAAGATTTCCCGCGGTTATCTGCCGACGACGACATACTCTGCCCATTACATCGCCAATCCGGCTCTGCGGCGGGCAATCGATGATTTCCTCGCGCGCGAGCGCGCTTATATCAGCGCGGTAGGCGCGGAGCTCGCGGACGCAACGCCGTTTCGAAAAGGGTAATGCTCGCAGTCGCGCAAGCGATCGGAGAGCGCAGTTACAACGATAGGGCCAAGCGTGTAGGGTGGTTGTTACAACGATAGGGCCAAGTGGGAGGAGATGATGCCCGCCTACGATCACAATAACATATTCGCCAAGATCCTGCGCGGCGAGTTGCCATGCCACAAGGTCTTCGAAGACGACAAGTGTCTCGCTTTTCTTGACATCATGCCGCGCGCGCCCGGCCATACGCTGGTTCTACCGAAGACCCCAGCGCGCAATATTTTGGATATTGCTCCCGACGACCTCGGCTACGTCATGCAGGTGGTTCAGAAAATCGCCAAGGCGAGCGTCCGGGTTTTTGGCGCGGATGGGATTACCATTCAGCAGTTCAATGAAAGTGCAGGCGGGCAGGTCGTTTTACACCTCCACGTGCACGTCATTCCGCGACGAGAAGGCGTGGCGATGAAGCCGCCCGCCAGTTTCAAAGAAGCGCCCGAGGTGCTTGCGGAACAGGCACGAAAGCTCTCGGCCGCGCTTGCAGGTTGAGCTCCCGCCATGCGCGCCGCAAGACGAGGAGCGCGACGAGAACCGTTGCAGCGAACCCGACCGGCGCTTTAACCACCGGAAAGATCAGGATTAACAGGCTGGCACAGCCGATTCCCGCCATTTCACCACGCAGCTGCCCTTCGGCTTGACCGGCGTGAAGCAAAAACGCCATTGCCACCGAGAGGACGACCAGGTCATAGAGGAACAGGTACGGTGTCACCAGAAGGGTCGCGGTTACGAATGCCGCAGCCTTCATATGAAGGGAGATCCTGCTTCGCCACATTGCCAGGAGGATAGCAGCCACCATAGCGGCGAAGAGGAATTGAATCGTCCAGGCGAGCGCGATGCTGCCGCCGAGGATACGCGTCACAGCGAAGATGCTTTGCACCTTTGCCAGGTCCGCCCGTCCCTCGCTCAAAGCGGCCTGTGATGCCGCTGGAACGGAGTGCAAGAACGCCTGCCAGGTTTCGACGCCGAATACCGCCGACGATGCAGCGACCAACAATCCCGTCATGGCGGCTGCCGCCGCGATTGCTCGCCAATGCCCCCCCGCAAGCAGCACAAGGGGAAACAGGATCCCGAGATGCGGCTTGAACGAGACGAGCCCGATGAGGGAGCCGGCGAGCACCGGCCTCGATTGCAAGGACAAGAGCGCGGCGCCGATCAAGCCAGCGCTCACGAACCCGTTCTGCCCGACCACCAGGTTCGCGAGGCTTCCCGGATAAGCGCAAGCGAACAACAGCCCTGCCCGATCGCCGATGATGGCGCGTATGGCAAGGACATAGACAGCGAACGTCAGAGCAATCCAGGAGACATAAGCCCACAGGAAGGGAAGACACGCGAGCAAAGCCGCCACGAACAGGAATGTCGGCGGATAAATCCAGGGATATTCGCCTTCAAACGGATGACCAACAGCCGCCGCTTCCGCCTGCTTGTGAGCAACCGCGTCGTAGACCGCCCCGGCAGCTCCATCGAGCGCCTGGCGGCCGCTCGCCCAGACATTCACGAAGTCCGTTGCAATCAACTGCCCATTCGGATCGACGATCCAGCTGCCCTGAACGAAAGATCCTGCAAGATAGGCGAGCTGCGCTACACAAAGCGCAAAACAGATCAACTCGACCGGGCGGCTCAGGCGATACGGCGTCACCGTCAGCTCGCCGCCTGCCTGATCTTTTGCGGGACCAGGCGCTCGCTTCTCAACGCTTGCTGAACACCCGACACTCCGGCCTCGTGGTATTCCGCGTCTTCATTGACGTCCCAGAGATTGTAGATGCGTTGACCCGCCAGAATGTTGCGCGCCGCGAGCATGGCCGTCATCATGGCATGGTCCTGGTTATTGTATTTGTGCATGCCATTGCGGCCCACGAGGTGAAGGGTCGGATAGCTGCCCTCGAGATCGAGCCGGATCATCGCGACATTCTGGCGGTAGCCGTCATCATAGACGGGATAGGCCTTGGGCTGGCGGACCACGCAGGCATCGGCGACATCCTCGGGCCGGATCAGTCCGACGCGGCCGATCTCTGATTTGGCAAGCGCGATGAGCTCCCGATCGCTGGAATTCCACAATGCATCGCCTTCGAAGCAGAAGTATTCCAGTCCAAGGCAACTCTTGCCGGGGGGAACCATTTCGGGCGACCACGAGCTGAAATTCTGCACCCGGCCGACCTTGACCGCTGGATCATGAATGTAAATCCAGTTGTCCGCAAACAGAGCGGGCTTATCGACCATCAGCGCGACAGTCATGAAGTCCCGATATCTGAGTTCCCGCGCGTGCAAATATGAGATTGGCCGCGGCGTGATTTTTTGCATCAATTCGGGAATTGGCGCCGAGCTGATGATATGGTTCGCAGTGAAGCTCTCGTGTGCGCCTTCGATCGTGGATACCTCTACACACCAGATCTTACGGTGCGGATCATACGCGAGCGAGGCCAGCTCACGGCCCATCAGGATGTTCCCGCCGCGCTGGCGAATCTTGCGCGCAGCCGCCTCCCACATCATGCCCGGACCTTTGCGCGGGTATTCGAAACTCTCGATCAGCGTCTTGACGATCGAACCCGCAGGCTTGCGGGCTGCCGTTCGAACATTCAGCGCACGCCGCAATGCATTGCCGACTGCCACGCCAAGATCGAGCCCTTTGATACGCTGGGCTGCCCAATCCGCTGATATCTCATCACACGATAGCCCCCACACTTTCTCGGTGTAGGTCTTGAAGAATATCGAAAACAGCCGTTCTCCGAACTGATTGCGCACCCAGTCGTGAAACGAGCGCGGGTCTTCGATCGGAAATGCCTTGGCCCATGCATACGACAGCATGCAGGCTGCGCTCCTGACCATCCCGAGATTGATCAGCGCCTCGAAGGCATTGAGCGGATATGAATAGAACTTTCCTCGATAGTAGATGCGGGACAGGCGCGGACGATCGATCAAATCGTCCGGCAGGATTTCGTGCCAAAGCTCGACGATCTCCTTTGCTTTCGAGAAGAAGCGATGACCGCCCACGTCGAACAAGAAATCCTTGTGGCGCACCGTGCGGCTGATGCCGCCGACATAGTCGGGATCTTTCTCGATCACCGCAACCGAAGATGTCTGCTTGGTCAGACAATAGGCGGCGGTGAGACCGGCTGGCCCGGCTCCGATGATGAAGACCTCAACGTGGGCTGGCATGAAAGAAGGCACCTGGCCGAACAATCACGGATTGCGCGCACGCGGGCAGCCCGCGAGCGGCGCGAACGCAAAAAGACGATGCCCGTTGTATGAGACGAGCGCGCCTGCGGCCGCGCCAATCACGACCGCTGCCTGCGGCAGGGCGGCACATAGGGTGGAAACGAGAACTGCGAATGCACCGTAGCTCGCGCTCTGCGCCACCGCTGTGACTGCGGCGTAACGCAGTGCTTCCTCGTGCTGCGCGCGGGCGCTGCGATCAAAGGTAAAGACGCGGTTGAGGCGCCAGGTCAGGACCGTTGCGCCAGCGAGTGCCAGCAAACCCGCAACTAGCGGGTGAAGGCCCTTGCCGAGGAGAAGCGTAAAAAGCGCGAGATTGACAGTGAGGCCGAGGGCGCCAACCGCACGAAACCGCAGCGGGCGCGGGATACGCATCGCAACACTTTGCAGCTCGTGGTGGCGGGACGGCGAGTGGCGCAGAGGCTCTTCGCCGCTGCCGTCTGCAAGCTTTTGGAAAATCATAATGATTTGTCCGTCGGTCAAACAGCAAGCGACCTCGGCGGTCGCAAGCGGGCGCCTCCCCGGTCATTTCAATCGCAGAGAATTGTTAAATCGGGCTTTACCGGCCGCCCGGCTGAGTTCGATTACAGTTAAGCAGATGGCAATGCTCTATCCGCAGTGTGGCTTGATGCCTTGCTTGCCACCCCGGACCCATAAATTTCGCCAATCGGGAAATGTCTATCTCACTAGAACTAACGTCAGCAGCCGCTGACGGAAGACATACGTTCTTCAAGCTTGCATTCGCGATCGGCGTTATGGTTGCCGGTTTGGAGATCGGATATCTTCTGCATTCGCCGTTGCCGTATGATCCGGTCGGGTATCTCGTGGGCCGCGACTTCGCGAATACCTGGGTGGGAGCCCAACTCGCTCTCACCGGGCACCCGCAGACGTATTTTGCAGCCGATGCTTACAATCGCCTGCTCGCGGAGAAGTTCGGGGCCAGCTATCCCCTCCACATCTGGTCTTATCCGCCGCATGTCCTGCTGTTTACCTGGCCGCTCGCGCTTATGCCCTACATGGCGGCCTACATTCTTTACTGCGCGCTTGGCTTGGCGGTGTATCTCGCGGTTACCAGTGCGGGCGGGCGGCGGCTCGATCATCTCGTCCTGCTCGCAATCGCCCCGGCAGTCATCGTAAACATCTGGTGTGGCCAGAACGGCTTTTTTGTCGCCGCGTTGCTCGCCGGAGGCCTGATGGTGCTCGACCGGCGTCCAATTCTGGCCGGGCTGCTTTTCGGCATGCTGAGCATCAAGCCGCAGCTCGGCATTCTTCTTCCGCTCATGCTGGCTCTGACCGGGCGCTGGCGCACGGTTCTCGCTGCTGCGACGACCGTTCTGTTACTGGTGACAGCCGCCTCGTTTGTTTTTGGCGTCGACGTATGGACTGCATACATCAACGATGCGATGCCGGTGCAGAGCCGCGTGTTCTTGCGCGAGTTCGAGAATTTCATGACCCATATGCCGACCGCATTCATGAACGCGCGCGTTGCCGGATTGCCGCTGCCGGCTGCTGCCGGCCTGCAGATTGGGGTTTCGCTTGCGGTGATCGGCGCCGTGATGTGGACGTTCTGGCACCGTCGGGATGCCGATTTATCGAACGCGCTGCTGCTGACCGCGGCTTTCCTGGTCACGCCTTATGCATTCAACTACGACATGGTCGTATTTGGCCCCATGATCACCAAGCTCATGGATCGCGACGGCAACACACCCTTGGACTATGGCCTGATGCTTGCGGTCTGGGCGCTGCCTGTCCTGACGGTGGCGCTCGGCATTGCAGCAATTCCGCTCTCGTTCCTGCCGCTGGCAGGCTTGGCGGCGAGGCTCCTTTGGCGACTACAGCGGGCAAAGATTCCGGCAACTGGTCGAAGTGAAGTCGGCAACGCGTGCGTTGCCGTCACACCTTGACGAGCGGCACCTTTGGAACCGACCCACGGGGCGAAGGCGGACCGTTATCCCCGTCGCGCGAGGACTTTCGCCGCGGGCCGCGCCGTTTTGGCTTTGCCCCCGTCGCCTCGGGAATCTTTTCCGGCTTGGGGGTCACCGGCCCGTCGACATATTCAAAGTCGAGCTTATCCAAACCTGATTCGTCGTCTTTGGCCACAACAACTTTGACGTGACCACCGGCTTTGAGCTTCCCGAACAAGACTTCATCGGCGAGCGGCTTCTTGATGGTCTCCTGAATGAGCCTCGCCATCGGACGCGCTCCCATCTGCTCGTCGTAGCCATGCTCGATCAGCCACTTGCTCGCGGTCTCTGACAGCTCAATCGTGACGTCGCGATCGCCAAGTTGAGCCTCAAGCTGCATCACGAATTTCTGCACCACCTTGGCGATGATTTCCGGGTTGAGGTGAGCAAACGTAATGATGGCGTCAAGGCGGTTGCGAAATTCAGGTGCAAACAACCGGTTGATTGCCTCTAGGTCGTCGCCTTCCCGCTTGATTCGGGTGAAACCATAAGCCTGGCGCGCGAGATCGGCCGCTCCCGCGTTGGTGGTCATGATGAGGATGACATTGCGGAAGTCGACCTGCTTGCCGTTGTGGTCGGTAAGCTTTCCATGATCCATGATCTGGAGAAGCACGTTGAAGAGATCGGGGTGCGCTTTCTCGATTTCGTCGAGAAGGAGAACGCAATGAGGGTGCTGATCGACGCCGTCGGTCAGCAGTCCACCCTGATCGAAACCGACGTACCCGGGAGGCGCACCGATCAACCGCGAAACGGTGTGGCGTTCCATGTACTCGGACATGTCGAAACGGATCATCTCCACGCCCAAGGCCGTCGCGAGCTGCTTGGCCACCTCAGTCTTGCCGACGCCGGTCGGACCTGAAAACAAATAGCAGCCGATCGGCTTCTCCGGCTCGCGCAGGCCCGCGCGGGCAAGCTTTATGGAAGCGGAGAGCGCAGTAATGGCTTTGTCCTGACCATAAACCACCTGCCTGAGCGCCTGATCGAGGTGCTGGAGCACCGCCGCGTCATCCTTCGACACGGTTTTGGGCGGAATACGAGCCATCGTCGCGATGGTCGTTTCGATCTCCTTTATTCCGATCGTCTTTTTGCGACGGCTTTCCGGCAGCAGCATTTGGGCTGCGCCCGATTCGTCTATGACGTCGATAGCCTTGTCCGGAAGCTTGCGATCGTGGATGTAGCGGGCGGACAGCTCCACCGCGGCCTTGATCGCCTCGCTCGTATATTTGAGCTTGTGGTAATCCTCGAAATACGGTTTGAGCCCCTTGAGAATCTCGATCGCGTCGGGAACGGTGGGCTCGTTGACATCGATCTTCTGGAACCGGCGCACCAGCGCGCGGTCCTTTTCGAAATACTGGCGGTATTCCTTGTAAGTGGTCGAGCCGATGCAACGCAGCGTTCCCGATGCGAGCGCAGGCTTGAGCAGGTTGGAAGCGTCCATCGCTCCGCCCGAGGTGGCGCCCGCGCCGATCACGGTGTGGATCTCGTCGATAAACATGATCGCGCCGGGATAGGCTTCGAGCTCCTTGATGACCTGCTTTAGTCTCTCCTCGAAGTCGCCGCGATAGCGCGTTCCCGCCAGGAGCGTACCCATGTCCAGACTGAATACGGTCGCATTCTTGAGCACGTCCGGAACCTCGCCGTGCACGATGCGGCGCGCCAAACCCTCCGCAATTGCCGTTTTTCCCACCCCCGCGTCTCCGACGAACAACGGGTTGTTCTTCTGCCGCCTGCACAGGACTTGAATGGTGCGACTAATCTCCGCGTCCCGCCCGATCAGCGGATCGATTTTGCCTTCACGCGCCTTCTTGTTGAGATTTATGCAATAGGCTTCGAGGGCGTCCCCTTTCTTTTTGGCGTCGTCACCCGACTTGGTATCGGTGTCCTCGTCAGTGCCGCGCACCGGCCGTGTCTCGGACATGCCCGGACGCTTGGCAATGCCGTGACTGATATAATTGACGGCATCGTAGCGCGTCATGTCCTGCTCCTGCAGGAAATAGGCGGCATGGCTCTCGCGCTCGGCAAAAATTGCAACCAGCACGTTTGCGCCGGTGACCTCCTCGCGTCCGGATGACTGCACGTGGATCACGGCGCGCTGAATTACACGTTGGAATCCGGCGGTGGGCTTGGAATCCTCGTTGCCGTCGCTCACGAGATTCTCAAGCTCGCTTTCGAGATAAGCGGTGAGACTGCGACGCAGCTTGTCGAGATCGACGTTGCACGCCCGCATGACTGCGGCGGCGTCCTGGTCATCGAGCAATGCCAGCAGCAGATGCTCGAGCGTGGCATATTCGTGGTGGCGCTCGTTGGCCAGGGCCAGGGCACGGTGCAGGGATTGCTCAAGGTTGCGCGAAAAGGTGGGCATATCGGCTCCGTCGTAATTAACTGGTTTCGGCGTATCCCTGTTCCGTGACCTTCACTTTTTTTCCATCACACATTGCAGAGGATGCTGGTGCTTGCGGGCGAAGTCCATGACCTGCGTCACTTTGGTCTCGGCCACTTCATACGTGAACACGCCGCATTCGCCAATCCCATGCTGGTGGACATGCATCATGATTCTCTGCGCACTCTCATGATCCTTGTTGAAAAACCGCTCTAGCACATGCACCACAAACTCCATCGGCGTGTAGTCATCGTTTAAAAGCAGCACTCGATAGAGACTCGGACGCTTGGTTTGCGGCTTGGTCTTCGTGATGACGGCAGTCCCGGGCCCTCCTGAGCCACGGCGCTTGCTGTTGTCGTCAGCGCCCGAGCGCGGCATTGGCGGCTGGGCTCCCGTGCTGGCACTCTCTTCAGTTGGTCTTCGGCTCATGGCATTTTTACGGACTGGACGTGGCAATGTAGGTAATTTCGCAGGAGGTCCACCGCGGCGATCATAGAGGGCGAGCGACGCTCGCTCCAGCGCCGCTCTCTCGGCCGATTCGCCCCGGAAAATACAGTTAATGCCAGGGGGGCTCCTGCGCCAGACCCACTCCCCCCAAGCCCAAGGATCGCAATTTAATTGCGGACAATTCGCGGCAAACCGGCCGCGCAGATCTCTCCGACATGATGTCTGCTAGTCATGGCGCGTGCTCAACCGACACCCTCATTGGCGTCAGCCGCACCGTCGGTCTCATGGCTCGACCAAGGTGCGTCGTGCGGCCCGCGCGGCCTGGTCGTTACGCAAATGCAGTCTTTACGGACGGTCAGCGAACTCTTGTGCTGAAATGAAGATCACCAAAAGCTAAGCCCGGCTTGTAAGCCGGGCTTTTCGTCGCAGCACAGCTGCTGCACAACTTACTTCGCTGCCGAGATCTTTCCGAATTGGCCTTCGAACGGCTTGTAAGCCTCCTTGGCGAGATCGGCATAGAGTTCGCCGAGCTTCGTCGCCTGGGCCACAAAGCCTTCATACGAGCTCTTGAGATAGTCGCTTTGCACCTCGAAAGCCTTGTCGAGCGACTTAGCACCCAGAAGCTTCTCGCTCGCGGCGGTACCCTGCTCGAACACCCGCTTGGAGTAGTCCGCAAACTCGATTGCGATCGTCTGCAGACTTTTCGACAGCGCGCCGAATGATTTCAGCGTCGCATCCATATTGTCCTTTCCTAGCTGTTGCACCTCGTCGATATTCCTGACCATTTCAACCTCTATTTGCGTTCTCACCTGCTGATGGTGGCACGTGGCCCCAGTGGCCACTCTCGGAACATATTGCACTGCACAAAAAAGTCAATAATTATTTTGCAGTGCAGCATTGCCTCCGGTTTACCGTTTTGCAATTCGAAATGAGGAAAATCAGGGCAATCTGCCGAATTGCCATGGGGACAGGCACCAAAAAGGTCGGAAAAACTTCAGAAAACCGCCCTTTTTGCCTCTTCCAATCGGCACGCCTCGGCACGACGGGGGTGTCGGTGCTCTCGGGGAGCACCAAGGGGAACGAGGACGGGGGGAAATCATGCTGCGGATCGGGACCGGAGCCCGGCACGGGCTTCGCTTGGGGTTTCTTGCTGTTGCGGCTGTTTGGCTCACGACCAATCCGACCCAGGCAGCCCCCTATGCCGACATTGTCATGGATGCCAATTCCGGAACCGTGCTGCATTCGACCAATCCTGATGCCCTGCGGCATCCAGCCTCGCTGACCAAGATCATGACGCTCTATCTGCTGTTCGAGCAGCTGGAGTTGGGCAAGCTCAAGCTCGACAGCGACCTCAAGGTTTCAGCAGACGCCGCTGGCCAGAGTCCGACCAAGCTCGGTCTCAAGCCGGGCACCACCCTGAAGGTCGAAGATGCGATCAAAGGGATGGTGACGCGTTCGGCAAATGACGCCGCCGCCGTGGTGGCGGAAGCCATTGCCGGCGACGAGGACGAGTTTGCCAAGCTCATGACTCGGAAGGCGCAATCGCTTGGAATGAGCCGCACCGTTTACAAGAATGCATCCGGCTTGCCCGACGACGATCAGGTTACCACTGCCCGCGACCAGGCGATGCTGGGCCGCGCTATTCAGGAGAGATTTCCCCGCTACTACAAATATTTCTCCACGCGCTCCTTCAATTTCCGCGGTCAGTCCATCGGCAATCACAATCACCTGCTCGGCCGAGTCGAAGGGGTGGATGGCATCAAGACCGGCTATATCAGCGCATCCGGCTTTAACCTTGTGACCTCGGTGCATCGCGGCAACCGTTACCTGGTGGCTGTTGTCATGGGGGGCAGCAGCGCGGGAAGTCGTGACGCGCGCATGCGCGAGCTGATCAGTGACAAGATCGCGCAGGCCTCAACCAAACGGACTGCGCCCATGATTGCCGAGGCGGGCGAGGCTGCGGACCGATCGGGCGAGGCTGCGGACCGATCGGGCGAGGCCAAGGTGGCGCAAGCGGCGATCAAGCCGGAACCAAAGAAGCCGACGAAACCAACCGCCAAAGCCAAGGCCAAGCCGGAGCCCAAACCTGAGCCACAGACGGAAGCCGATGAGGAGGCGGCGGACTCGAAAGACGAGCCCAAGTTTGCCGTTGCAAGCATATCGAGCTCGCCTGTGCATCTGGTCAGCTCGCCAGCGCAGAACGCGCCTGCGCCTGCGCGCAAAGCAGCTGAACAGCCGGCGATCGCAGCAGGATCGACCGAGCCCATTCGGCCTGTATTGGTCAAAACATTGGCCGTAAGAGCGGGGGGACAGACCGCGGCAATCGCACCACTGCAGGTTTATCAGGGCGCATCCAGCGCGCCCGTCGAAGCAGCGCAGTCCACGCCAGCGCCCGCAACGGCG
Source organism: uncultured Xanthobacteraceae bacterium (assembly GCA_955652925.1). GTDB lineage: Bacteria > Pseudomonadota > Alphaproteobacteria > Rhizobiales > Xanthobacteraceae > VAZQ01. The sequence continues at coordinate 28,298 of CATPCO010000693.1, forward strand.
GCAAAGCCCGAGCCCGCGCCCGAGCCTGTTCCCATCGCGGCACCTGCCGTGCCGGCGGCGATGCGCGTCGCGCAAGCGCAGAATGTTCCGGCGCCCACCGCAGCATCGACGCCCATGCCCGCCGCTCCAGCAGCCAAAGCACAAACCCATAGCGGCTGGATCATCCAGGTTGGGGCGTACCACGTCGAGCAAGAGGCAAAGCAACGCCTTTCCGCTGTGCAAACCAAGGCAGCCAAGGTGCTCACCGGCGCCGATCCCTTCACCGAAGTTTTTGACAAGGGCGGCACCACCTATTATCGCGCCCGCTTCGCCGGTCTTGACCGCGACAAGGCGGAAGCCGCCTGCAAATATCTCAAGCGCAACGACGTCGAATGTGTAGCCATCAAGAACTGACGTTGACGAGCAACAGGGAAGCCGCGTCGTACAGGAGCCGCCACGTGATGCGTCGAGTAAAGGAGTTTAGCGATGGCGGCGCAAAAGGACGTCCTTGGCTTCATTGACGCGAGCCGCGAGATACGTCGACCCCCCTTGGTCGGGATGCAGTTTCTTCATGAGCGATCGATGCGCGCGCCCGATCTCTTCGGCGCTCGCCCCCGGCTGCACGCCAAGGATCTGATAAGCCTCCTCTTCCGTCATTTTGCCGCTGCGCCAACTCGTCTCGTTTGTCCCCGCTGCCGCATCACCCTGCGCGTGCTCACGCCAACGGGGCTCCCGGCGGTCGAGATACGCCATAAGTAGCGCCCGGCTTTCCTCGTCGATCTCCGCAAGGAAGCCGATCAAGGTTGCGAGATCGAGCCGGTCGAGCTCTTCACCTTCGCGTGGACCGGCCAGTACGCGGCCGCGCATCGCTCCGGTGTCGTGATCCAGCTGCATTTCCAGAAATGCCGAGCGCACGCGCGACGTCTGTCCCGCGCTTTTGCGCGTGCGCGCGCCGAACCCCGGCATGCTCCACGGCAACCAGCCAAGTAAGCCGAGGCCCGTCAGGCCGAGGGGAATTGCGACATCGAGCCGCCCGCGAGCGCCCAGCACCCCGGCGAGCGCCAGCGCCCCCAAGCCGCCACCGGCTTTGAGAACCGTGGCCGCCTTGTGCGGATTGACTTTCGTGAATGCATTGAGCGCCAGCAGCCCAAGCGCAAGCACGACCAGACCGAAGATCAGCGAGCCCATTATTATGGTCTCATTTGTGCAAGGAGCTTCATCGCACCCGCTTGCTGTCGCGCGGAAAGATCGGCGAGTGCGCGCATACCGCCGGCCGCGTATGCGGCCACGGCCCGCAACAGCTCAGCGAGCTGGTGAGCTGCTCCAACGTCGAACCGGCAAAACGCGCCATGACTGAGCCGCGCAATTTCGCGAAAGGCCTGCTCGGTTATGGGATTATTGCCTTCCTGGAACATGAAAGCCGGAACGCCAAGGAGCCCGAGCTCGCCCGCCCCATGACAAAGATCATCGAGCTTTTCCTCCATGGCGTCTCCGACGAAGACCAGCGCCTGCACCTTCTTGGTCTGGGTCTCCCGCTTCGCGTGAGAGATGATCTTCGCGATCTGAGTGTGCCCGCCGCGGCAATCAATCTGCTCCATCAAAGCCGCGAGCCGCTCGGCTTTCGAAACCCAACGCGAGGCTCGGCATTCCGTGAGACCCCGATAATAAACGAGCTGAACATCCAAGCCGCCGATAGCGGCTGCTTCTCGAAACATGTCGGCCTGCAGGCGGCACGCCGTGTCCCAAGTCGGCTGCCGGCTCATGGTTGCATCCAACGCAAAAATCAGCCGTCCCCGTTGCCCCGAGCCGGTTGCGGGAGCAAGACTTTTCACCTTGCTCAGAAACACATCGATTTCGGAGCGCGTCGATTGGGGCGCGGGCGCGCGGGCGCCGTCTGCGGGCGCCGGTGTCCTGCCGCTGCGATCATTGGACATTAGATCACGTCCGGGGAGCGTTTTCGCTCCTAAGGTGGACATATCCGGGTGGTGGCGCAATGGGGCGCGCCGACGACACAGGACGGGACGACAGAGGACGCAAGAAGCAGCTTGTCCGTTGTCCGTTGTCCGTCGTCTGTCCTGCGTGCTCTACTGCTCGACCACGTCGTCCACTTCGAGCGGCGTCTCGGAGGCAGCAAACCATTCGGCGCGGGCTGCGGCGCGCCGTTGGCCGCGTGCGTCGAGAGGGAGCTTGAGCGCCTCGATCAATCTCATGACTTCGGCGCGGGCGGTGACATGGGACAGGCTGGGTCTCGTACCCAGCGTCGCCTCGTCGAGGCTGTCGAGCGCCGTCAGTCCGCGGGGAAAAAACTCGCGGTAGATCACCCGTTCGGCCAGCCCTTCGGCACAGCGGAACCCGAGCCGGGCCGAGAGCTCGCCCAGTCCCTGCCCAACCAGGCGCTTGTTGCGCGAGCCCAACATCGACAGGCGATTGCGCACCACGATCCAGTCCATGCGCGTGCCATCGATGACGCGACGTTGGCGTCGGGCGTCGCGCACCATGCTGGCATAATGGCTTTCTGACATCACGGCATAAGTGGTCGGATCCACCGTTCCGATCACGTCGAGATCGACAAAACTGTCGTTCAGCGGCGTGATTAAGGTATCGGCCATGGAATGAGCAAGCCGAGTCAAGTAGCTGTCGGTTCCGGGCGTATCAACAACGACGAAATCGTGCGATCTCTCTACGGCCGCGACCGCTTCCGCAAAGCCCGCGAACTCGATCGCCTCGTTCTCATCGAGCTTGAGAGTGGAACCGCGCGCGACGCAAAAATGCATGGGCACCCTCAGGTCGAGGCGAGCCTGCTGGGCCCACGCTCGCCGGTTGTCGATATACCGCGTAAAGCTCTTTTGTCGGGAATCGAGATCGATAGTCGCGACGCGCTGGCCGAGATTCAAAAGCGCGATCGCGATATGCATGGCTGTGGTTGATTTGCCCGATCCGCCCTTCTCATTACCAACCACGATGACGTGCGCAGATTGAGCTCTGCGCGTGTTCGGCTCAAGCAACATGACGCCACCACCTCGGCAGGTGCATTCCTAGGCCGCGTCCAATGCGAAGCAAAGCGGTGGAATGAAAGCGCTGGATTAACCATTAATTAAGCGCGTGCTTCCGGGCTGCCCAATCGGCTAATTTCATGCCGGCAACCACCATTAACCAGGCATTTTGACCAGATGCCCGAGAGATTGCGCGTCTTGCGCACGGTACCGGCCTTCCGGCGATCCATCATGGCCTGGAGAGCCGGCCACGCGAATGTTGCGTTGGTGCCGACCATGGGAGCGCTGCACGCGGGCCATCTTGCGCTGGTACGTGCCGCAGAGCGTCGCGCGCAGCGCACCATCGTCTCGATTTTCGTCAACCCGGCACAGTTCGCGCCGGAGGAGGACCTCGCCAGGTATCCCAGAACGTTTGACGCCGACGTTGCGGTGCTCAGAGAGCTGGGGGTTGATCTCGTCTGGGCTCCACCGGTCGAAGTGATGTATCCACCTGGATTTTCGACCAAAGTGGTACCCAGCGGCCCGGCGCTCGTCGGGCTCGAAGACCGGTTGCGGCCGCATTTTTTTTCCGGTGTCGCGACCGTAGTCGCCAAATTGCTGATTCAATGCGCGCCCGACTTCGCGATGTTCGGGGAAAAGGATTATCAGCAGCTCAAGGTGGTGAGCCGGATGGCGGCCGATCTCAATCTGCCGACGAGGATCATTGCTGTTCCCACCGTGCGGGAGAAGGACGGGCTCGCGCTGTCTTCCCGCAACGCGTACCTCTCCGCCGAGGAGCGCGCGGTCGCTTCGACCCTCTACCGTGTACTCAAGGCTTGCGCGGAAAGGATCGCAAACGGCGAGCTCATTGCCCGCGTCATTGATGAGGGCGGCAACGCCATTGAGAATGCCGGTTTTATGCTTGATTACCTCGAAGCCCGTCATGCAGACAGCCTGCAACCGGTTGCATCGCTCGATGAGGGGCCGGTTCGTTTACTGGTGGCCGCGCGACTCGGAAAGACGCGGCTGATTGACAATCTAGGGGCGTGAGAGAGCGTTACCTTTTCACCTTCATGGGGTCCTTGACGTCCGGAAATGTGGCAAACTCCATGTTCCAGAGCCCGCCGTTAACCTTTTCGACCTTGCTGATGTAGATGTTTTGGATGATGTCGCGGGTCTCCGGATCGATCGACATCATCCCGCGCGGGCTTTCCCATCGCATGCCTTTCATCGCGGCGAGCAGCGTGTCGCCGTCCGTCTTGCCGCCCGTCTTCTTGAGCGCCTCGTAGATCAGGTGCATGCCGTCATAGCCTCCGACCGAGACGAAGTCCGGCCGGAAGTCGTTCGCCTTCCTGAACTCTTCGACGTATTTCTTGTTCAGCGGCGAATCATGCGCGGCCGAATAGTCATGCGCGGTGATCATGCCGATCATCTGATCGCCCATACTGTCGAGTTGGTCGTCATCAGTCAGATCGCCGGGACCGATGATTTTGATGCCCGAACTGGCAAGCCCGCGTTCGGCGAACTGCTTTGCAAAAATACCGGCCTGAGTGCCGGGAAAATAAAGGAAAGCGGTATCTGGATTGAGATCACGAACACGCTGCAGGAAGGGGGCAAAGTCGGGATTGGCAAGCGGAATTCGGATAGACTCAATGATCTCACCGCCGAGTTCGGTAAAGCGCTGCTTGAATGCCGTTTCCGCTTCAACGCCAGGCGCCCACTCGTTGACCAACGTGACCACGCGTTTGCTGCCATTTTTGGCCGCCCATTCCCCCATGATCCAGGACGATTGTGAGAGGATGAAGCTGGTGCGCACGTAATAAGGAGACACGGTGGTCGTGACCGATGCGCCCGAGATCATGACCACGGTTGCAATCTTTGCCTGGGTCACGAGCGGGCCGTAGGCCAATACGGTTGGCGTGATGCCCCCGGCGATGATGTTGACCTTGTCATTGACGATCATCTCCTGGACGAGGCGCCGGGCGTTGTCGGCTACGCCGGCATCATCGCGCAAGATCAGCTCGATCTTCTTGCCGGCAACGACGTCGCCGTGTTGCTGCACATAGAGCCGCGCGCCAGCTGCCGCTTGTCGGCCCGCGGCATTGAATCCGGCCCCGGTCATGGCAAAGCTCATGCCGATCTTGATCACGTCCTGCGCCGCCGCATCGCTCCCTGCCAATCCGGCGACAACACATGCGAAGGCGATGATCTGTTTGCGAGCCATCGGCAACTCCCGTCTCACAGTTACA
>CATPCO010000694.1 GCA_955652925.1 uncultured Xanthobacteraceae bacterium
CTGAAAGATCCAGTTCTGCCAAGCGGTGAGCCGGGCAAAAATCTTCGATTCCATGGTCTCCGGCCCGGCAAAGCGCAAGTTGGCCTCGAGACCGGTGAGCGCGTCCGCAGAAAAGCTCGCACGCTCCTCCAGAAAGACGCGGATCTCGTCTTCCCAGTCGATCTCATCGAGCGCGGCCGTCACGAGACCCAGCATGGCCGCACGCTCGGCATCGAGCATATTGCCCAGCTCTGCTTTCGCCTTGTCGATCGCGCCGGGCTCCCCGAGAAAACGGCTTGCGAGCCGCGATAATCCGTTCGACATGGGATAGGCGCCAAAGTTTGCTCCGGTCAGCGCCAGCGCGGCCGCCGGCTTATTGTCGCCCCGCAGCGTCCCGATCAGCATGTAGGAGCGGTCGGCTGCAAAGACCAGTTCGGCGAGCGTGCCCGCAAAACACGATCCCGCCTCGACCCGCGCGACAATGGAACGCGATGTCAGGTCGACGCGCTTGAGCACGCGCTTCCACAGGGTTCTGATCTCGCGCACAAGCCAGTGCTCCCTGTTCGCATCGAGGAAGCGATCATAGGCCAGCACCTGTGCCGGATCGCCAGTCGACGTGAACACGATCGCCGCCACATCGAATTCGTTGGCGCGGATGTCGAGGATGGCGTCGTCGAGCTCGCGGGCAAGCCTGAGCGGCCAGAAGCGGGATCCCAATTCCACCATCGCATCGACCGTAGCCGGAGGAGCGGTCTCCGGCCCCCGGACATTGATGGTCGCGAGGCGCGCCGCGCGCTCGAAACTTACCGACAGCGTTCCGTATTCGACCGCGTTCTGCGAACGCTTGCGCTCGAGCGGCGTAAGCGCAATGCCCTTGGCGCCGGCCGGGCGGCTCGACTTTGCCGCGAATTCCCTGGCGCGTTGCGCCACGGTTTCGTCGAGCTTCGAGCCTGCAACCACTTCGTCAACCAGCCGCCATTCGACGGCGCGTTTGCCTTTTACTCCTTCCTCCGTGGTACAGAACACGTCGGCGCGGTCGCGACGCACCTTGCGCTTGTCGGTGACGCGCGTGAGCCCGCCGGTGCCCGGCAGCACCGCCAAGAGCGGCAGCTCGGGCAGCGATACGGTGGAAGAGCCGTCATCGATCAGCATGATGTAATCGGCCGCAAGCGCGAGCTCATAGCCTCCGCCCGCCGCCGTCCCGTTGATGACGCAGATCGTGAAAAGGCCTGAGTTTTCGCTCGCATCCTCGATGCCGTTCCTGGTCTCGTTGGTAAACTTGCAGAAATTCACCTTGTGCGCGTGGCTCGCGCCCGCAAGCATGCGGATATTGGCACCGGCGCAGAACACGCGCGGCTTGGCCGAGCGCAACAGAATGACCTTGACCGCAGGGTGCTCGAAGCGCACGCGCTCGATTGCATCAGCAAGCTCGATGTCGACGCCGAGATCGTACGAATTGAGCTTGAGCTCGTAGCCTTCAAACAGCGTGCCCTTTTCATCCACATCCATCAGCAGGGTGGCGACTTCGCCATCGACACTGAGCTTCCAGTGGCGATATTTCGCGGGTTCCGTCTGAAAATCGATGCGGCTTTTGCCGTTGCTCAATCTGCGCTCTGCTTGCGCCATGTCTGCCTCACAAACCGTGGCTTGCCGGGGATTCCCGTTCTGCTGCCAGCGAGATTGCAGCACCTTCGTCGTGATCGTGGAAGAGGCGATTGTAGAACTCCCGCACTGCCAGCAGAGTAGCTTCCGGGGCTTCCAGGTGGGGCGCGTGCCTTGTCGCAGGCCACAGCGCCACCTCGACGGGGCAATAGCACTCCTCCTGTGCGAATTCGATCTGCCGGATAGTGCCGTATTGATCGTTCTCACCCTGCACGATCAGGATCGGAACGCGAATATGAGCGAGTGCGTCACCAAGATCCAATCGACGAAATTGCGGGTCGAGCCAAGGATCGCACCAATTGTGAAATGCATTGTCGGGATCAGCGTGGACGCGGGCGAGGTTCGCTCGCAAATCTCCCGAATCGAATAGTTTTTTTGTGCGGCTGATTTCCGCAATTCCCATGTCTTCCGTGAAAAAATGCGGAGCTATCAGGACAAGACCGCGCACGCGATGATCCTGGACGGTGCCGGCATAAATGGTGGCGATTGACGCACCATCGCTGTGCCCGACCAGCAGGCCGCGCTGGAAATCGATGGCGTCGAGCAGGCGCGGCAGCACGTCACAGGCTTCGTCCTGCATGAAGGATACCGAACGCGGCAATTTGGCGGGAGACGACTGGCCGTAGCCCGCGCGGGAATAGGCGAAAACGCCGGCACCGGTTTGCACTGCAAGCGCTCCTGCAAAGCTGCCCCAGCTCGACGCCGCGCCAAGCCCGTCATGCAGAAGGACGATGGTGGGGGCAGTGCCGGGGCGCGGGCCGGTCATCCGGTATTCGAGCCGCATGTCGGCGAGATCGAGCAAGCCCCGATCTTTCATAGCAACCGCTCTTGAAGCTGAGCTCACGCTTTCATCCCGTTCAAGCAACGCCGTGCAATGCGCAGCAGTTTCTCGCAACTGCGCTCGACCGTATCGCCCGACGTATCAAGCTCGGCGTGGGCGCGCGCGTAGTCCCCTCGCCGCGCATCCAGTATGGCCAGAAGGTCCGCCATGGCCTGGCGGTTCTGTGCCATCGGACGGAAGTCGCCCTGCTGCATGACCCGGCTCATATGCTCGTCCGGCCGCGCCTTGATCCACACCGTGTGCGTGCGGCGCAGGAGCAACGCATAGGTCTCAGGATTGGAAACAACGCCGCCGGCCGTAGCGATGACGGCGGCCTCGTGCCTCGCAATGACCCGCTCGAGCGACGCTCTTTCCTGCCGGCGAAACGCCGAGAGCCCGGCAATCTCGATGAGGTCAGAAAGGCGCGCGCCATAGTCCTCTTCGATTACGCGGTCGAGCTCGATGAAAGGCACGGCAAGCGCGCGGGCGAGGCTACGCCCAAGCGTCGATTTGCCTGCACCACGCAAGCCGATCAGGGCGATGCGGCGGGCGCGGTCGCCCTCGCCTCCCGCATGCTTCTCGATCAGGTCGGCAACCGCAGGCAGTTCGGCAGCCGGCACGCTCGTCAGCAGATCGAGGATCCGCGCCATCGGCTCGGAACGCGCGTCCGGGCCGGGCAGGAGATCGGTCATCGGGAGGTCAAGTGCCTGAGCGATCGCATGGAGGATAACGATGGAAGCGTTGCCCTGCCCGCTCTCGATCTGCGCGAGATAACGCTCGGACGTTGCCGATGCCTGCGCGAGTTGGCGCCGCGTCATGCCGCGTTTGGCACGGGCGAGACGCAGACGCCGGCCGAAGTCGCGCACCATCACTTTCCCGTCAGCGCGTGCGGGAGCGGTATGTCGATCGGCAACGTCGTCCAGGGCTCGCTCTTTCGGCATTATAATTCATGCATTATAATGCAGGTGAGCGCCAGGGTCAACC
>CATPCO010000695.1 GCA_955652925.1 uncultured Xanthobacteraceae bacterium
CATACTTGGCGAAATAGCTCGGCGCGCCGACGACGCGAAACTGCGTCTGGGTTAACCGCCGTACTATCAAGCTTGAATCCTGCAGCACGCCGAACCGCACGCTGACATCGATGCTTTCCTCGATGAGGTCGACATAGCGGTCCGTGAAGCTGAGCGCGAGCTTGAGCTCGGGGTATTGCGCTTGGAACGGGCCGAGCAAGGGCACTACTTTGATCCGGCCGAAGGACACCGGCATGTCGATGCGCAGCCGGCCGGTCGGCTTGAGCCGCGTCTCCTTGAGCACCAGCTTGGCTTCCTCGAGGTCGGCCAGAACCTGCCGGCAGCGCTCGAAGTAGGCAGTGCCATCCTCGGTCAGGCTGACCTGGCGCGTGGTGCGGGCAAGGAGCCGCACGCCGAGCTGGTCCTCGAGCCGGTTGATCGCGTTGCTGACGCCGGACTGGGTGATGCCGAGATCGACAGCGGCGCGCACGAAGCTGCGCCGCTCCGCCACCTTCACGAAGATCGCCAGGGTCCTCAGATCCTGCATGGCCCATCTATCACTACTGGTGATGGATGAGATTAGCACGGGGCCCATTATTCAGCGAGGCCGAAACGCATAAATCTCATGCGTACGCAATGCCGGCTCGCAAGAGCCATGACGGGAGAACGCGCGGTGACTGCTGAGCAAACCCGTTCTAACTCCGTAACGAAGATCAAGACAAAGGTGAACCATGACCCTGCAAGACCGCGTGATTGAACGCCTTCCCTATGTCGAGGGCGTTCTCAACTACCTCACACCCACGGCCGACAAGCCTTGCACCTACGCATTCGAGCAACCGGCAGGTGGTCCGCGGGCCAATCCTGTTCATGAGCCGCATACGGTTCCCATTCACGATATGCGGCCCGTGGCGGCGCAGGTGTCGCTCGACCGAGAAGGATTAAGCATCGAGCTGAGAACCTTCGTGTTCTTTTCGAACTGACGGATTGCCCCCGTGGCGTGAGCTTCATCTTCTAATCCAGGCCCTTCAGCGGGCGAGGTTCAACGATGGCCGGCATCATAGCGTTACGCCCGATAGTGCCGATCTTGCTTGGCGCGGCCGTGATGCTGAGCCTGAGCATGGGTCTGCGCCAGAGCTTTGGGCTCATCATGCAACCGCTGACGCAGGATATCGCGATCACTATATCCGACTTTACCCTTGCCTTGGCCGTGCAGAATCTGGCCTGGGGCTTCCTTCAGCCTGTTGTCGGCGCACTGGCAGTACGGTTGGGCTTTCGCCCTGTCATGCTCGCGGGTGCTGCGCTTTATGTGGCTGGCCTTCTGCTGCTGGCCAACGCGCACGGCGTTGTTGGCGTCATGCTCGGCGCGGGCGTCTTCATTGGCATTGCCTTGGCCTGCACGGCCTCCGGCATGGCGCTGGCGGTGGGATCGCGTGCCGTTCCGCGAGTTGTGCGCAGCATGGTGCTGGGCCTTATCACGGCCGCAGGGTCACTCGGAGCCTTATTGGCCGCGCCGATTGGACAAACACTTACGGTTGATTTCGGCTGGAGAGCGGGTGTGCTCGGTTTTCTCGCTCTGGCCCTGGGAATTCTGCCAGCCGCTTGGTTCGCTGGCAGAGTGGACAAGATCGTGTTGCCACCGGGGGCTGATCAGATCGGCGAGACCTCCATCAAAGCGGCAATAGGAACTGCGTTGCGCACTCCTCCCTTCATTATCATGGCTGGCGCCTACTTCGTGTGCGGGATGCAGCTTCTGTTCATTACGACGCACTTGCCCTCCTATCTCGCGATCTGCGGCCTAGACCCGATGTTGAGCGCCGAGGCACTCGGCCTCATCAGCCTGTTCAATGTAGTTGGTAGCCTGTTCTTCGGCTGGGCCGGCGGGCGATGGTCGAAGCTGGCGCTGCTCGGCATGATCTACATTTCAAGGTCGCTCGTTCTCGGATGGTATTTCATGCTGCCGCCAACCCCTGCCACCACGCTCGTCTTCGCGGCATTGATGGGATTTCTCTGGCTCGGCGTCGGCCCGCTGGTGGCGGGCTCCGTCGTGGAGATGTTCGGGCTGCACTGGCATGCCATGATCCAGGGCCTCGCCTTCATGAGTCACCAGCTCGGCAGCTTCCTCGGTGCATTCGGTGGCGGGCTCTTGTTCGATGCGCTCGGTTCCTACGATCTGGCCTGGCGGCTTGGTGTGAGCATGGGATTAACGGCGGGTATCGTGCAGGTGATGTTTGCGCTGCTGCGCCCATTGCAACCTGCGACGCAGACCGCGCGCGGGTCGGCGAGTTGAATCGAGCGTTGCGTCTCGCCTTCCAGACCCTCAATGTCAGCCGCGTCATGGTGGCCGCCCAGTCGCTCGGTCTTGCGCTTGCTGCATTTCGTGAAGCCTCCAGACGTGCCGTTGAACGGCACGCGTTCGGCCAACCCATCATCGATAACCAGGGCATTGGTTTCAAACTGGCCGACATGGCGGTTGAGATCTCAGCCGCCCGCATGATGCTCAGCGGATGTGGGCAGCGTTGTTTGTGCGATTGCTTCCGCAGGCTTATCAACGGCTCATTGGTCTGCAGGTCTCAAAGTGAAACTGAGGGCTCTGAGGAACGCTGGACGCCGATCATGAGCACAATTGTTGCATCCGGAGCGTTTTCGCCTTGAACGAGATATTTAATGCAGGCGCCCACCCTCGTTATTTGAGCTCCTCGTCCCTATATCTGCTCATCACCGGCTTATGATCAGAACCAAAGCGCCGGTGACTGAGAGACCGGTAGAGCTCCCTTCTGGCGGAAAAGGGCTCGTCTCATGTCCACAGCAAAGCAATATCGTGCGAAAGCGGCCGAATACACAGAATTGCTGAAAGTGGCTGGTTTGCCTGCCGAAACCTCCGAATTTCGTAACCTCGAAAGAAGCTTCCTCACGTTGGCCGAAAACGAAGAATGGATGGCAGACAATCTCGAAAAAACAAACAGTCCGGGTACAGATGACAATTTGTATGACGATATCCTCTTCCCACGCCAAGCGAAGAATGCTCTTGGACGCCTTGGGGCGGCCGATCCAATGCAGTCGACTGATATCCTAACCAAGATTCAGCAGGTCTTTGACGATGCCGGTTTTAAGGGCGGCCTGTTGCAAACAGCCACGTTACGAGCGCAAATCGCCCGCTTCCTACACAAGCATAAGGTCGACGACTTTCACTGAATGCTGCGCACTAGAGCGCAACAATGACCGCTCCCCATTCCTGCGGGAATATGTTGGCCGTTTTGGCCGGCGACGCGGGATCTGATCCTGCGCCGCCTTAGTACCGCACTTCACCCGGCCAAAGTGGACTATGGGAAGGGTCGTCGGTTTTCGGAGTAATGAGGCGCGTAGCCAGGCGGCAAGCAAACCTTGGTGCGGAGCTCGGGGCTAGAAGCAAATTTCATGGAAACCTCTTGTGTCGCGGCTTGGCGGTCGGCCGGCGGGTGCAAGAAGCTGGCACAAGGGAGTTGGGAGGAGCGGTTCGGACCGACGGCCCTCTGCGTACTTGCGCGAATAGCAGCAGAGACGAGGCCGACTCTCCTTACATAGGGTAGGGGGTCGTTGTTGAACTGCCCGAGACCTCCAGGTAGGCGTTTCAGGAGACACATATGGCGGGCAAGACCGAGTCAGCACAGGCGCCGGAGCAGGAGGCCGCCGAGACGCCCGAAACCCCGCCGCCGTTGCTCGACCTGTCGGATGCCGCCGTCAAGAAGCTCATCCGCAGCGCCAAGGAGCGCGGCTATGTCACCCACGACCAGATCAAATCGTTGTCGCAGGAGGTCAATTCCGAGCAGATCGAGGATGTGCTCGCAATGCTCAGCGAGATGGGTGTCAACGTGGTCGAGACCACGGAGGCTGCGCCGGACGAGGGCGAGCGCGAGGAGGCCGACGACGAGCCCGAGCCTGAGGGCGGCGAATTGGTCGAGGCGCAGCAGAAGGTTCCGGCCAAGTCCGAGGCCAAGGAGCCGGCCGAGCGCACGGACGATCCCGTGGGCATGTATCTGCGGACGATGCGATCGATCGAGCTGCTTTCGCGCGCGGGCGAGATCGCCATTGCCAAGCGCATCGAGGCGGGACGGGAGGCGATGATCGCCGGCTTGTGCGAGAGCCCGCTCACGTTCCAGGCGATCATCATCTGGCGCGACGAGCTCAACGAGGCAAAGGTGTTCCTGCGCGACATCATCGACCTCGAAGCGACCTATGCCGGTCCCGATGCCAAGGCGATGCCGGCGCCGGTCGGCCCCGACGGTCAGCCACTCGTCCCCGTGCCCGGCGCGGTGCCGGTGCCCGGTGTGCCTGTGCTCCCGCAGACGCCGGCGCCGCCGGCGGCGCCCATGACTGTGACCCCGTTCAAGGCGGCCGTGCCCGAGCGCAGCCCCGGCGGCAATGGCGGCGCGGAAGCTGAGACAAGCGAGACGCCGCCCGGCGAGGGTGATTTCGACGACGACGACATGGAGAACTCGCTGTCGCTCGCCGCGATCGAGGCCGAGCTCAAGCCGA
>CATPCO010000696.1 GCA_955652925.1 uncultured Xanthobacteraceae bacterium
CTGCTTGAGGACAAAGACATTGATGCCATCTCAATCGCCACTCCAAATCATTGGCACTCTCTGATGGCGATTTGGGCCTGCCAGGCCGGAAAAGATGTGTACGTGGAAAAACCGTGCTCGCACAACTGGTTTGAAGGACGGCAACTGGTGAGTGCGGTAAAGAAGTACAACCGAATTTGTCAGCACGGCAGCCAGTCGCGATCCAACCCCGGTATGCTGGAAGCCATTCAGCGGCTGCGCGACGGCACGATCGGCGATGTCTACCTGGCCCGCGCGATTTGCTACAAATGGCGGCCATCGATCGGACACACTCCGGTGGAACCCGTTCCGGCCGGCGTCAATTATGACCTCTGGACCGGCCCCGCACCGCTGAAGCCGTTTACGCGGAATCGCTTTCACTACAACTGGCACTGGATATGGGACACAGGGAACGGCGAAGTCGGCAACCAGGCAATCCACGAAATCGATATTGCGCGCTGGGGTTTGGGTGTTCGCTTCCCGGTATCTGTTTCCGCCATGGGCGGACACTTTATGTTCGATGACGATCAGGAGACACCCAATGTGTTGAATGCCACCTTCTATTTCGATGGCCCGGAGGGCAATCGCAAGGCGATGGAACTCGAAGTCCGGCACTGGATCACGAATCACGAGGCGGAGATAAGCACCGGTGCTTACGGCACCAGTGCTGTGCCCGCCGCGGGACTGAGCGCCGACTTAAACAAAAAGCCTGCCAACAAACAGTCCTTAGGGCCAAGGGATGCGAAAACGAACACCATCGGCAACATCTTCTATGGATCGGACGGCTATCTCGCCGTGGATGGATACGATGCATACAAGACATGGCTAACTAATCAGGCCGAACCCGGGCCATACGGTAAGGGTTCTGGCGACCACTTCGCAAACTTCATTGATTGCATTCGCAGCCGCCGCGCCGAGGATATTCATTCGCCGATTGAGGAAGCCCACATCTCGACGACGCTGGTGCATCTAGCCAATGCCTCGTACCGCCTCGGGCGTACGCTGCAATTCGATCCCGTGCAGGAGCAGGTCATTGGGGATGAGGAAGCCAACCGTCTCCTGCGTGGCGGCTATCGCGCGCCTTATATTGTGCCCGAGAAGATTTGAGCTGCTAAGGGTTTGGGGTTTGAAGCAAGTGGGGCCTCTCTCTTCTCACTGCCGATGGTGACACGACGAACATTCCTGACTGGAGTCGCAGCCGCTGCCTGGTGTCCTCCAGCGTGGAGCCGGGCTGGCGCGGTGAAAGTAGGTGTCTGTACGCCCGACATCTCCGGCGCGGCGAAGTACGGCTTCGATTACATAGAGCCAGCCGCCGCCGAGATCGCAGCCATGAGCGAAGATCAGTTTCGCGAGTATGCCAATACAGTGCTCGCTTCGCCTATCCGCTGCTATGCGTTCAATAGTTTTATCCGTCGGCCGGATTTGAAGGTTGTTGGCCACGAGGTTTCCGTTTCTGCGCTGAGAGATTATCTCCAAGTGTGCGTGCCCCGCTGCCGCCGTCTCCGCGCTTCCATCGTGGTGTGGGGCAGCGCCGGTTCCCGCAATGTTCCTGAAGGTTTTTTGCGCCAGCGGGCCTGGGATCAGATCGTCGACTTCCTTCACATGGCCGGCGAGGTGGCATGCCGGCACGACATCGTTGTTGCCATTGAGCCGCTAAGGCGCCAGGAGAGCAATATCCTGAATACGGGGGTCGAGACCCTGGAGATGGTGCGCAGGGTGAAACACCCCAATGTGCGAATGATCATCGATTACTTCCACCTGCGCGAAGAGAATGAAGACCCGCGGATCCTCGAGGTAGCAAGACGGGAGATCGTACACTTACACTTCGCCAATCCGCACGGGCGCCTCTGGCCACATGGTCTCCGCGAAGACGATCACTATGGCGCTTTCTTTCAGTACCTGAAGAAGACCGGCTACTCCGGCGGCATTTCAATCGAGGGCCAAGGCTCGTTTGAAAAGGATGGTGCTGCCAGTCTGGAGTTCTTTCGCCAAGCCATGGGAGTCGGGCTATTCAAAACTCCGTCTGAACTCGAACGCTGAATGCTGTGCTCCGCAAAAACGCGCGGGCTTTATGCGGCGCAGTTTTCCCATGAATATTCGTGATGCAGACCACACAAAATATCTTTCGCTCGAATCTGACAATCAGGGGGTAACTTGTGCCTGTGCGTCGTGGAGTTGGCAGTTGTCTGGCAGCGCTCTCCTCAGGCATTCCAGGACCCAAGCTGGAGTGTGGCCGTCCTTTATTGTAATGTTCCACCCAAGGCCGCAAGGTCCTTCGTAAGTGCCCTTCGCTCATAGGTGTGGGTTCCGGAAATTCTGGCACGCTAATTACGGAAATTCTGGCACGTTCTACCCCCGCCGGCAAGGTCTCCTCTAGGAGCGTGTCCGAGTATTCGGCTGCACACCTTAAGTTGGTAGCTACCGATTGACCGAGAGTACGGACATTGAATGCGCTCTGCGGCGGCTTGCGACCCGAGTGGTTCCATCAATCTCCGTTTGATATTACTCTACGGCCCCCGCTCCCTCAGCAGAGCTACCGTTCTCCTCTGACTGTCGCCGCCAAACAGAAGCGTATATCCCAAGAC
>CATPCO010000697.1 GCA_955652925.1 uncultured Xanthobacteraceae bacterium
CCGCGGTAGACCTGCTTGCGAATCCGGCCGTGTCCGTCGACGTGGTCATGCAGTATGCGTTGGGGGGCAATTGGGTGCTCTCCTGTGCGGCTCTTGCAGCACTTGCCCGCCGTAATGACAGCGAGCCGGCGGCCGAGCAGATCGTTGCTCATTTCGACCGGCTAGCGGTCTGGGCGATGTACTTTGCGCTCGCCTATTTTGTGCGGCTCAGCGCTCGCCCGCCGGTGGGGGCGCCGGCAGCCGTTGCGAAGGACTGGTGGCGCGACAACCCTGTTCTGATCATGATCTTTCGGGAATATCTGGAGCGCAGAGCCGCCTGCGGGGATGCGGCTGCATTCGGTCCGGCACTGCACACGTCTTCAGCCTCTGCGCTCCCGATCATTCGCGCTTTCCTCGAACGCGTCACTCACCCGTTGGCGGCCGTACTGATTGCGCAGCTCGATGATATCGCGCGCTACCAGATCAACCGGGGCTTCCTCACGAGCTTCGGGCGCTTCTGGACGGCGCAGGACGCGCAAGCCTTGGTCGAGCCGCAGCAATGGCAGCAATCACTTGCAACCGCCGAGGCCACGCTCGCGCAGGCCTCGCCGCGCTCTTTGCTGGTCACCGGCGAAACCCTGGTCGGAAAGACCTCCTTTCTGCGCCTGACGGCGCAGCGATTGAGCAATCAGGGGTGGACCGTATTCGAAGCAAGCGGGGCCGATCTTATGGCCGGCCAGATATGGTTCGGGCAGCTGGAAGGCCGCATTCGCCAGGCCACCGAAGAGATAACGGTTCTCAAAAAGCTGATCTGGTATATCCCCGATCTGCTGGCGTTGGCGCGCAGCGGCACGCATCAAGGACAAAGCGCCAGCATTCTCGATCAGATCCTGCCGGTGATCGCCGCGGGACGTTTGGTGATCTGGACCGAGAGCGACCCCACGGCCGTGGCTCGCCTGATGCAGACCCGGCCGGCGTTGCGCAGCCTGCTTGAAGTCATTCGCGTAGAGGCCGAGAGCGAGGTGAACACGCTTGCCTTGGCGCGCGCGGTCATGGCGCGGTTGTCGAATGAGCAAAATCTGACATTCGAGCCTGCCTGCGCGGATGTTGCCGTCGGCTGCGCGCGCCAATATCTGGGCGCCAGCGGCTTGCCTGGCTCGGCCCTTCATCTCATCAAGCTCACTACGTCGCGTGACGATCGCAAGAGGCGCGTTGCTCCGGATGACGTGCTGCAGACGCTTTCGCAGCTCACCGGCCTGCCCACTTTGATTCTGGACAACAAATCGCGGCTCGACCTGCAGACCACCCGCGAATTCTTCACGCAGCGGCTCATGGGGCAGGACGAAGCAGTTGCGAGTGTGATCGATCGGATTGCCATGCTCAAGGCCGGCCTCAACGATCCCGGCCGGCCCATCGGCGTCTTTCTGTGTGCCGGTCCCACCGGCACCGGAAAGACGGAACTCGCCAAGACGACGGCGGAATATCTGTTCGGCTCCGCCGAGCGGCTCATCCGGCTCGATATGAGCGAGTTTCAAGCCTACGATTCGTTGAACAACCTCCTCGGCAGCGGCCTTTATGGCGAAAGCGAAACCCTGATCTCGCGCGTTCGCAAACAGCCGTTCTCGGTCGTGCTGCTGGACGAGTTCGAGAAAGCTCATCCACGCATCTGGGATTTGTTTCTTCAGGTCTTCGATGACGGACGTCTCACGGACACGTTGGGCCAGGTCGCCGACTTCCGGCACTGCCTGATCATCCTGACCACAAACCTCGGCGCAACCATGCACCAGAGCTCCGGATTCGGCTTTGCCAGCCCGCCCGCGAGCTTTACGAGCGATCAGGTGACACGTGCGATCAGAGAGACCTACCGGCCGGAGTTTCAGAACAGACTCGACAAGATCATCGTATTCCGGCCGCTCACGCGCGAGCTCATGCGGGTGATCCTGCGCAAGGAGCTCAACGCCGTGTTGGACCGTCGCGGCCTCAAGGATCGCGCCTGGGCGGTGGAATGGGAGGCTTCGGCGCTGGAGTTTCTGCTGGAAAAAGGTTTTTCGCCGGAAATGGGAGCACGGCCGCTCAAGCGTGCCATCGATCAATATGTCATCGCTCCGCTCGCGGCGACCATTGTGGAGCGCCGGTTTCCCGAAGGCGAGCAATTCGTCTTCTTTCGCAGCGATGGACGAGCCATTCAGGCCGAGTTCGTCGATCCTGACAGGGATATTCCGGCCGCGACACTCGTTCCGGAGCAGGGCGCGCCGGCACCCAATCTCGCTTCCATGATACTGGCACCCAAGGGAACGCGTGAAGAGCACGACGCTCTTGCCGCCGAATGGGAGGAGCTCGATTCCTCGCTGGCCTCGCCGCAATGGGACGGAATGAAGGAGCATCTCTCGCAGCAGATGTCGTCCGAGGAGTTCTGGAAGAAAGCCGATCGTTACGAGGCGCTGGCGCGTTTGGCGCTTATGGATCGCGTGGCGGCTGCGGCCGGTACGGCTGCGGCGTTACGAAAGCGGCTCGATCGCAGCGGGAGCGGGCCTGAGCGCTATTCCAGGGAGCTTATTTCGCGGCTTGCGCTTCAAATCTGGCTCGTCAAGGAGGGCGTGCAGGATGTGTTCGAGGAGGCCGCCGTCGAGGTGGCTGTCATGGTCGAGCCTGCGCTGGAAGGGGGCGCCAACAGCAAAGAAGTCCAGGCCTGGTGCGGCCAACTCCGCGCCATGTACCGTGGCTGGTCGAGCAGCAGGCACATGCAGGTTGAGGAGGCTGTGACCGAGGCGGATGTCCCAATCCTCGTGGTCAGCGGCTTTGGTGCGCAGCGCATACTCTCGCGTGAGTGCGGACTGCATATTTTGGAAATCGCCGACGGCGGCAACAGCTCATCTCGCGCGGCTGCGCGCGTACGCTTGGCTGTAACACCGCTTGAGGACATGCCGCCCGTCAAAATGCGTGCTGCCCTCGCGCGGGCATTCGAGCAGGCCATCCAGCCAAGCGGTGTCGTGCGCCGCTACCGCGCCGGACCCTCGCCGCTTGTTCGCAATGCCGACGGCAGCTGGCGCAGCGGAAAATTCGATGCGGTCCTGCGCGGAGATTTTGATCTCTTGCCGGCAGTCGAAGCGCAATCCTGACCCAATCTTACAGCTTCACGCGCAAAAGCCGTGCAATCTCGCCGATAAATCCATGCCGGAACAGCATGACACAGACCACGAAAATGACGCCCTGAACGACGAATACCCACTGCCCCATGGTGGTCAGATAATTCTCCAGCGTGACCATGAAAAACGCGCCCGCGACCGGACCGAACAGCGTTCCCAACCCGCCGACCAGGGTCATCAAAATAACTTCCCCTGACATTGGCCAATCGACATCGGTCAACGAGGCAAGCTGAAATACCAGCGCCTTTGTCGCTCCGGCTATGCCGGCAAACGTTGCAGACAGTACGAAGGCAAGGAGCTTGTAACGATCGGTCTTGTAGCCAAGCGAAATTGCGCGTGTTTCGTTCTCGCGGATGGCCTTGAGTACCTCGCCGAAAGGCGAGTTGATAATGCGGCGGATCAGCAGGAAGCAACCGAGAAAAATCAGCAGCACGGTAATGTACATGTTGCGCTGCTCGGCGAGATCGAACAGCCCGAACAGTTTTCCCCGCGGCACCGCCTGAATGCCGTCCTCGCCGTGGGTAAACGGGGCCTGAACCGCGAAAAAATACATCATCTGCGCAAGCGCGAGTGTGATCATCGAGAAATAGATGCCTTGCCGCCGGATGGCGAGCGTGCCGACAATCAAGCCGAGAGCAGTGGCAAAGATCGTCGCTCCGAGAATTGCAAATTCAGGATGTTGAAATAGCGATGGCAGTTGGATGACGAGCCATTGCCAGGAAAGCCGGGGCATGAAGGTTAGATAAGGAAGGCTGATCGTGCCGACTTTCGCCAGGTGCGCGCAGGTGTAGCCCGCCCAGCCAAAAAACAGGGCGTGGCCAAACGAGAGCAATCCCACATAGCCAACCAGCAGATTGAACGCGCAGGCAAAAAGCGCAAAGCAGAGCGCCTTCATCAGGAATACAGGATAGGTGAGCAGCGGCGTTATGATGAGCGCCACAAGCATGATGATAAATGCGATCGCTTCGCTGCGCGAGCGCGTGGCGGAGGGAGCAAGCGACTTTGCGGCACGTTGCATGTCAGGCACGCCTTCCGAACAGGCCGGCCGGTCTGATCAGCAGTACGACTGCCATGATGATGAAGATCACGGTGTTCGATGCTTCGGGAAAGAAGACCTTGGTCAAGCCCTCGATCACCCCCAGGCCGAAGCCGGTGACGATCGCCCCCATGATCGAGCCCATCCCGCCGATCACTACCACCGCGAAAACCACGATGATGAGATTGGCGCCCATCTGCGGACTGACATTGTAGATGGGCGCGGCCATCACGCCTGCGAGCGCCGCAAGGGCTACCCCGAAGCCGTAGGTCAACGTGATCATGCGCGGCACGTTGATACCGAAAGCGCGCACCAGGGCCGGGTTTTCAGTCGCGGCGCGCAGGTAGGAGCCGAGCTTGGTCCGCTCGATGATGAACCATGTGGTGAGACATACAGCCAGCGAGAACAGTACCACCCAGGCGCGGTAATTCGGTAGGAACATGAAGCCGAGGTCGCGTCCTCCTGTCAGCTCGGAAGGCACGGAGTAGGGCAATCCGGACGAGCCGAAGAAATTTCGAAACGTGCCCTCGATGATCAGAGCAAGGCCGAATGTAAGCAGCAAACCGTAGAGGTGATCGAGCTGATAGAGCCAGCGCAGAAAAAGCCGCTCGATGACGATTCCCAATGTCCCGACGAGCACGGGGGCGAGGACGAGCGCCCACCAATAGCCGAGACCTCCATATTGCAGGAGGAAGAACGCGGTGAAGGCGCCCAGCATATACTGGGCGCCATGGCTGAAATTGATGATGTTGAGCATTCCGAAAATGACTGCAAGCCCGAGGCTCAGCAGCGCGTAGAACGAGCCGTTAATGAGCCCGATCAGGAGCTGCCCGAAGAGAGCTTGCGACGGAATGCCCAAGACCTCGAACATGAACCGGTGCCCTGCGGATCACATCATTCGAGCGCAGTGGTACCTCCCCATCGGCGTCGCCTTTGGGGAGGTATCGCCGGGTCAGCCGCTCACGAGGGGGCAACTGCCTTCCTTGAGCGGACGAAAGGCTTCGGCCGCGGGGATGGTCGCACGCAGGGTATAGATATCGCCGGGATGTTTGGACTCGGCGGGTGTCTTCACTTCATAGAGATAGGCGTCGTGGATCTTGCGGCCGTCTGCCCGGATCGTGCCTTTGCCGAACAGCGCGTCGTCTGTCGGCATCTCCTTCATCTTGGCCACTGTCGCTTTGCCATCGGCAACGCTTTTGAGTGCTGCCGCAGCCTTGAGATAATGAGTGACTCCCGAATAGACGCCGGCCTGGACCATGGTCGGGAACTTGCCCGGCCGCTCTACTTGCCAGCGTTTCGTCCATGCCCGGTTGCTGTCGTTCGCGTCCCAGTACCACGTCTCAGTCAAGGTGAGACCTTGTGCCGTCGGCAGGCCCAGAGCGACCACATCACTGGCGAATACGAGGAGCCCGGCGAATTTCTGTCCGCTCTTGGTGATACCGAACTCAGCGCCCTGCTTGATTGCGTTGATGGTGTCACCGCCGGCGTTGGCAAGGCCGATGATCTTGGCCTTGGACGACTGCGCCTGCAGGAGGAAGGAGGAAAAGTCATTTGTGTTCAACGGGTGGCGCACCTTGCCGAGTACCTTTCCACCGCTCGCTTCCACCGCCGCAGCGGTGTCGCGCTCGAGCGCGTGCCCGAACGCATAGTCGGAGGTCAGAAAGAACCAGGTGTCGCCACCGGTCTTGACCAGCGCCTTGCCGGTGCCGTTCGCCAGCATCCAGGTATCATAGGTCCAGTGAATGGTGTTGGCGTTGCACTTCGGACCTGTGAGGTCGGATGCCGCGGCGCCCGAAACGACGAACACCTTGTTCTTCTGGCGCGCAATTTCACTCACTGCGAGAGCAACGCCCGAATTGGGCGTATCGACGATCAAGTCCACGTTGTCGACATCGAACCACTGATTGGCGATGCTGGAGCCGACGTCGGGCTTGTTCTGATGGTCGGCGGAAACGAGATCGACCTGCACGTCCTTGTTGCCGGCGGTGAAATCGGCAATGGCAAGCTTCGCGGCGGCAACCGAGCCGGCTCCGCCGATATCGGAATACAAGCTCGACATGTCGCTGAGGACACCGATCTTGACCTTGGTCTGCGCCTGGGCGCTTGCGCCCATGAGCAGTGCGGCCAGCGCCGCCACTGCGAGTATGCGTTTCATTGCAGGTACTCCTCCTTCCTTGTCCATCCCAGACTTCACACGCCGAGATACTCATGAATCTTGCCGAGATTGGCCTCGAGCTCGGCATTGGCGAAGCGGTCGATAATGCGGCCGTGCTCCATGACGTAATAGCGATCCGCCAGGGTCGAAGCGAAACGGAAATTTTGCTCGACCAGCAGGATGGTAAACCCCTGCTGCTTAAGAAGGCCGATAGTCTTGCCGATCTGTTGAATGATCACGGGGGCGAGCCCCTCGGTCGGTTCGTCGAGCAGCAACAGGCGAGCGCCGGTGCGCAAGATCCGGGCGATCGCGAGCATCTGTTGCTCGCCGCCAGACAGCTTGGTGCCCTGGCTCGACAGGCGTTCTTTGAGGTTGGGAAACAGCTCAAAGATACGCTCGCGATCGAGTCCTCCTGGCAGCACCTTGGGCGGCAACAGAAGGTTTTCCTCGACATTGAGGCTGGAAAAAATGCCTCGTTCCTCGGGACAGAGCGCAATCCCTAGGCGCGCAATTCGGTCACTGCTAAAGGCGATGATTTCGCGGCCGTCATAGCGCACCGACCCGGCACGTTGGCCTACAATGCCCATGATCGATTTCAAGGTTGTCGTTTTGCCTGCCCCGTTGCGGCCGAGAAGCGTGACCACCTCACCGGACAACACCTCGAAGGTGGCACCGTGCAGCACGTGAGACTCGCCATACCATGCCTGCAGCCCGTCGATTGCGAGCAGCGGCGATGGGCTGGGGCTAAGCATGGCCAACACCGAGATAGGCTTCACGGACGCTTGGATCGGCTGAGACCGTCTGGTAATTGCCCTCCGCCAATACACGGCCGCGCGTGAGCACGGTGATGCGATGGGACAGGTTTGCGACGACGCTGAGATTGTGCTCGACCATCAGCACGGTACGATTGGCCGCAACTGATTTGATCAATGCGCTGATACGGTCGATATCTTCATGCCCCATGCCGGCCATGGGCTCGTCGAGCAGCAGTATCTCGGGGTCGAGCGCGAGCGTGGTCGCAATTTCGAGGGCACGCTTGCGACCGTACGGCAATTCCACCGCAGTGTGATGAGCATACGACGCTAAGCCTACGTCGGTGATGAGCGCAAGGGCGCGCTCGTTGAAAGCATCGAGGACGTTTTTGGATCTCCAAAAATCAAACGATCCGCCGCGGTTGCGCTGCAGTGCGATGCGGACATTCTCAAGGACTGTCAGATGCGGAAAAATGGCTGAGATCTGAAACGACCGGCCCACGCCGAGGCGTGCCACGGCAGCGGGAGGCACCGCCGTTATATCGCGTCCCCTGTAGATGATCCGCCCCCGCGTGGGGCGAAGGAATTTCGTCAGCAGATTGAAACAGGTGGTTTTACCGGCGCCATTGGGCCCGATGAGCGCATGAATGCTGCCGCGCGCGACGCGCAAGTTCACCCCATTGACCGCGACGAAGCCCGCGAATTCCTTCGTGAGATCCTCGGTCTCAAGAATAAAATCCTCGTTCACGGCCGCGATCCCGTTGAAAGGTGCAAAATTGATAGCATGTTCGGGGCTGCCAAGGGCAAGAGAAAGAAGAGGTCGATATGCCGCACGCTCAATGGCGGCGCCGCCTTTCTGGCCCTTTCGGGGCCCATTATGTACTGGCACATTCACAGGCAAAGTGCGATTCTTTGCGCTAAACGGGTGTCACTGGAGGGACTCTGCCTTGCGCCTCCTCGTTATTGAGGACGATCCTGATCTCAACCGGCAGCTTGTGACTGTGCTCACCGATGCGGGCTACGTGGTCGACCGGGCTTTCGATGGCGAGGAAGGGCATTTTCTCGGCGAGACCGAGCCCTACGACGCCGTTATTTTGGATATCGGTCTGCCCAAGATGGATGGCATTTCTGTTTTGGAGGCGTGGCGACGCGCAGGCCGCAGCATGCCCGTTCTCATGTTGACCGCGCGCGACCGCTGGAGCGACAAGGTCCAAGGATTTGATGCCGGCGCCGATGACTATGTCGCCAAGCCCTTCCACCTTGAGGAGGTCCTGGCGCGAATTCGCGCTCTTTTGCGCCGCTCCGCGGGTCATGCAAAAAGCGAGCTCAATTGCGGGAGCGTCCGGCTCGACACCCGCACCGGACGAGTGACCGTCGACGGCAACCCGGTAAAGCTTACTTCTCATGAATACCGGTTGCTCTCGTATCTTATGCACCATTCCGGCCGCGTGGTCTCACGCACTGAGCTGGTCGAGCATCTCTATGACCAGGACTTCGACCGCGATTCCAATACGATCGAGGTTTTTGTCGGCCGCATCCGCCGCAAGCTCGGTGTCGATATAATCCAGACGGTACGCGGATTAGGCTATCTTCTCGCGCCGCCAGGCGATGCGTCTTAATTCGCTCGCGCTGCGGCTTTTCTTCTCGGCGACCACTTGGATCGCGCTGATTCTTCTTGTCACCGGGGTCGTGCTCAGCTCGCTCTATCGTGCCGCGGTGGAACGCGCATTCGACCGGCGGCTAGGTGTTTATCTCCGCAGTCTCGTTGCCGATGTCGCGACCCCCGAAGAGAATGCCGGCAAATTCCCGCAGTCCATCGGGGAGCCCTTGTTCGATCTGCCGCTGTCCGGCTGGTACTGGCAGGTGACGAGGGTGGATGTCCCCACGCCGGACGTGCGCTCGTCCCGCTCGTTATGGGACGCACCCTTGCCCCACCTCACCGATCCCTCCACTACGCCCGGCGGCGCGCGCGCCGGCTACGTCGAGGGTCCCGAAGGGCAGGAGCTGCGCATTGTTGAGCGCACCATCGATCTCGGAGAGGAGGGCCGATTTCTCGTCGCAGTGGCAGGCGATGCTGCCGAGATCGAGGAGGAAACCCGCAGCTTCGACGGTGCCCTCCTCGTCACGTTTGGGATCCTTGCGGTGGTGCTGCTGCTGACCACGACATTTCAGGTACGCTTCGGTCTCGCGCCGCTCAAGCGTATCTCGGAAAGTCTTGCGGCCATTCGCGGGGGCGGCGCCGAAAGGCTGGAAGGCGCGTTCCCAGTGGAAATCGCGCTGCTCGCGCGCGAGACGAACGCTCTGCTGGATGCGAACCGCGAGATTGTTACGCGCGCGCGAACTCATGTCGGCAATCTCGCCCACGCCTTGAAGACTCCCATCTCGGTCATGCTGAACGAAGCAGCCGCCCATGGAGCCGATCCGTTTGCTCTCAAAGTCCGTGAGCAGACAGAGATCATGCGCGACCAGGTTGCGCGTCACCTTGAGCGCGCGCGCCTTGCGGCGCGGGTCGCTGTGATCGGGACGGTCACGGACGTGCGCAAGGTCGTGACTGCGCTCGCGCGCACCATGGAGAAAATCCATCACCACCGCAACATCGCCATTGATGTCGACGCGCCAGAAGGGGCGCGTTTTCGCGGCGAACAGCAGGATCTCGAGGAGATGATCGGTAATCTGGTGGACAACGCCTGCAAGTGGGCGCAGTCGCGCGTCGCGATCGAGGTCTTGACGCAGAGACTCGATCCGAACGATGACCGCCGAATTGTCCACATCCTGGTCGATGACGATGGTCCCGGCCTCTCGCCTCAACAACGCGAACAGGTCGCGCGGCGTGGCCGCCGGCTGGATGAGACAAAACCGGGTTCCGGGCTTGGTTTATCGATTGTCGTTGAGCTTGCGAGCCTCTATGGCGGAGGTCTCACGCTGGGCACGGCCCCGATCGGTGGGCTGCGGGCCGAGCTCCTTCTCCCGGCAGCCTGAGCTTGAGGTCGAGCGGCGCGTTCCCCGGCCGGAACAGAGTTTTGCCCCAACTCTGTTGCGGCAGTCTCACCCTAGAAATTTCAATGACTTAGACGGCAAATTGGCTAACCTAACCGGCGGGTTAGCCAATTTTTGTTCGCGTAACGGCCTCGATCCCCCGCTTGGCAAGGCGTGCCTGTTCAGCGGCCTCGGTATATCGGGAGACCTCGCGCAAGGTAGCGTGTCCGCTGATGGCTTGAATGACAGAAGCCGAGCAGCCGGCCTCTGCCAGTCGCCGGCATGCCGCTTTACGTAGCCCATGCGGTGAGGCCCGCGTAGGAAGACCGGCGGCTTGGCATTTGCGCTTGAACCAATGAGTGAAGGCATCGGCGTGAAAGGGTTTGCCGGTGCGCGTCACCAGAAACGTCAAGTGCTCGGACGGCGTGGCGTCGAGGACTGCACGGAGCTCCGGGTGCAGCGGTATCGCCAGGGGCTTTCCGGTCTTGCTCTGGCGGATTTGCAGCAAACCGTCACGC
>CATPCO010000698.1 GCA_955652925.1 uncultured Xanthobacteraceae bacterium
GCAGATAATGCAGATTGAGTTGATCGATCAGGGTCTTTTCGACCTCCTCGTGCAGGATAAGGAAACGGTCGGTGTCCATCTCGCGTCCGCGAAACTTCATGCTGCGCGGCATGTGCCGGTCGATATAGATGGTCCTGCCGTCATTGCTGTAGCCGGCGAGGTAGGGGACGTCGTGATTGCGGTCGAGGTTCTTCACCCGCCGCACAATGGCGTCGAGCGCCCGGTCGAGCATGAGGCTCGATATGTACCACTCGGGGATCCGAAGCTTCTTATGCGGCGCCTCGGGATGACAGAACTGCAGCGGCATCGCGGCTTCTCCTTTGGAGAGGACGACAGAGGACAGACAACGGACGACAGAAGGCTGACGCTACGTGAGTTATCATCGCTTCCCTGTCATCTGTCATCCATCCTCTGCTGTCTATCCTGCGTCGGCCGTCCTCTGGGTTGGTTTCGCGCGGCCCGTTTCCCACCACCATCCGGGCGACAAGTACCTCCTGCGACCAAAGCCGAATCAGCGCTGAATGACGCAGTTCAGGGGCCTTTCGTAACACTCAAATTGTGCCCTGCAGCAGCCATTGAAATTCCATAAAAAACAGTTACTTACAGGCTGGATTTTGGGCTGTACGCACCCCTGGTTTCGTGCCAGATCAGTCCTGCTCCGTCCCCTTCCTTTTTAGCGCGCCATCTCGAAAGCTTGTCCATGGCTGAACCCGCCCGCCAGACTGTGCCTGATGCCTCCGATTATGGGGCGGACAGCATCAAGGTCCTCAAGGGCCTCGACGCCGTGCGCAAGCGGCCCGGCATGTATATCGGCGATACCGACGACGGCTCGGGCCTCCACCACATGGTCTATGAAGCCGTCGACAACGCCATTGACGAGGCGCTGGCGGGGTTTGCCAAGGAGGTTGTGGTTATCCTCAATCCCGACGGCTCTTGCACGGTCCGCGACGACGGGCGCGGTATTCCAACGGGCATCCACGAGGGTGAAGGCATATCGGCGGCTGAGGTCGTGATGACCCAGCTTCACGCTGGAGGAAAATTCGGCGAAGCGCATAACACCGCCAATCCGTACAAGGTCTCGGGCGGGCTGCACGGTGTCGGCGTTTCCGTCGTCAATGCGCTCTCGAGTTGGCTCAAGCTCATCATCTGGCGCGACGGCAAGGAGCACTTCATTGAGTTCCGCGACGGCGAGGCGGTCGCCCCGCTTGCGGTCGTTGGTCCTGCGCACGACAAGCGCGGCACTGAGGTTACCTTCCTGCCGAGCCCGCAAACCTTCACGATGACCGAGTTCGATTTTGCGACCCTCGAACACCGGCTGCGCGAACTCGCCTTCCTCAATTCGGGCGTGCTGATCGTGCTTGCGGACCGGCGCCACGCAGTCGAGAAGCGCGAGGAGTTGCGCTACGACGGCGGCGTCGAGGAATTTGTCCGCTACATCGATCGCAATCAGACCCCGCTCATTCCCGCGCCGATCATGATCAAGGCCGAGCGCGAGGGCATCGCGGTCGAATGCGCGTTGTGGTGGAACGAGAGCTACCACGAGACCGTGCTCTGCTTCACCAACACCATTGCTCAGCGCGACGGTGGCACGCACCTTGCGGGCTTCCGCGGAGCGCTGACACGCCAGGTGACCGGCTATGCCGAGAAGGCGGGCGCGGCGCAAAAGGAGAAGGTCGCCCTGACCGGCGATGATTGCCGCGAAGGGCTCACGGCCGTCCTCTCCTGCAAGGTGCCGGACCCGAAATTCTCCTCCCAGACCAAGGACAAGCTCGTTTCCTCCGAAGTGCGTCCGGTGGTCGAGAACATCATCAACGAGGCGCTGCAATACTGGCTCGAGGAGCACCCGGGCGAGGCAAAACTCATCGTCGGCAAAGTCATCCAGGCGGCAGCAGCGCGCGAGGCGGCGCGCAAGGCGCGCGAGATGACACGCAAATCTGCACTCGGAATTACATCGCTCCCCGGCAAGCTCGCGGACTGCCAGGAGCGCGACCCCGCCAAGTCAGAGCTCTTCATCGTCGAGGGTGACAGTGCCGGCGGCTCCGCCAAGCAGGGCCGCGATCGCGCGTTTCAGGCGGTGCTGCCGCTGCGCGGAAAAATTCTCAATGTGGAGCGCGCGCGGCTCGACAAGATGCTCGCAAGCCAGGAGATCGGAACGCTGATCACTGCGCTCGGCACCGGCATCAGCGACGAGTTCAATGCCGAGAAGCTGCGCTATTACAAGATCATCATCATGACGGACGCCGACGTCGACGGCTCCCATATCCGCACGCTGCTGCTGACGTTCTTCTACCGCCAGATGCGCGAGCTCATCGACCGGGGTCATCTCTTCATTGCGCAGCCGCCGCTGTACAAGGTTACGCGCGGGAAATCGGAGCAATATCTCAAGGATGAGCGCGCGCTCGAAGATTATCTCATCTCGGCCGGCCTGGACGACGCGGTGCTGAGGCTTGCAACCGGCGAGCATCGCGCGGGCAGCGATCTGCAGGAACTGGTTGAGCAGGCCCGCGGCATACGCAACGTGCTCCATGGCCTGCATAGCCGCTATAACCGCAAGGTCGTGGAACAGGCAGCGATTGCCGGGGTGCTCACGCAAGCTATTTTCGAAGATACGAGCAAGGCCGTCGAGGCGGCGAGATACATCGCGCGCCGCCTCGACGCGCTTTCCGAAGAGACCGAACGTGGCTGGGAGGGGGAATTCCGGGAGGGGCAGGGCTTCTCTTTGCATCGCGTCGTTCGCGGGGTAACCGAGATCGCGGTGCTCGATCCGGCGCTGCTTGGCTCGGCCGATGCACGCAAGCTCGACGAGCACGCGGCAAGCCTCCAGCAGAACTATCCGCGTCCGGCAACGCTGCGCCGCAAGGATGAGGAGACCGTTATTCACGGTCCCGTCGGATTGTTCGAGGCGGTCATCAATACTGGGCGCAAGGGCCTTTCGCTGCAACGCTACAAGGGCCTGGGCGAGATGAATCCCAATCAGCTGTGGGAAACCACGCTCGACAGAAACGCCCGCTCGCTTCTGCAGGTCAACGTGAAAGAGATCGATGAGGCCAATATCCTGTTCGACGAACTGATGGGCGACAAGGTCGAGCCTCGCCGCGCCTTCATCGAACAGAACGCGCTCACCGCCAGTGTGGATGTGTGAGTTTCAGCTGTAGCTGTAGCCCGGATGGAGCGAAGCGACATCCGGGATCTGTTCCCGCATTTCGCTTTGGCTCAATGCGGGCTACAGGACTCATGCGCCCTACGCACCGGCCGCCCAGCCTGAGGCTTCCCGGCGCGCCGCATCGGTCTTGCGCCAGTAGCCTTGCCAATCTGCGCTTGGACCGATGCCGTCGATCGCGGCAGGCCCCGTGATCTTCGCTGCGGCGCCCGCATCGAGCACCATCAGCGGCTTGCCGCCGTTGCTGGCCGCCTCAATGGCGCCACGCAGGATGCGCCGATAGGCGGTGATCGCCTTATCCGAATGACCAAGGTGCTCCCTGGTGCGGTCCTGTATGGGCCCCATGGATTCGCAGGCCCACTGATCGTGCACGTTGATGTCGGTGCCCATACCGGTGTAGGTCTCGTGCTCCTGCTCGTTCGGATCGAAACCGTAATCGTTGCTCTTGTTCTTGCGCGGGATGTAATCGGGCAGCTCGTAGAGCGCGAGGCGCTGGCGGCGCATCTCGTCCTTGTCCACCGGCGCGCCGAAGCTCGTGAAAATGGCGTACCAGTAATGGCGCGTGTCATCGATCGGCACGTGCCATTGGGTGATGGTCATTTCGCTGCTCATTGGAATGGTGAACGCGTTCGGAAAAACGAGGTTGGTGACACGCACGTGCGTGTTCGCGTCGCTGATGCGGCGCAGCGTAATCAGGCGCATGCCGAACTCGGTCGGCTCGACTTCAATACGCGGACGAGGAAATTCGCGCATGATGCGCGTCATCGGCATGTCCGAATCGATGGACTTGTCACGGAACAGCTTGCCATAGCCCGTGCCCGGCTCCTCGTCGTGAAAGAAGCGGTGCAGGAACGAGGTATGCGCGGGATCAACGCCGACTTCGACCGATTGCAGCCAGTTGCATTCGATCAGGCCCTTGAAGGCAAAGGTGTGCGTGTGCGGCGCCGCGAAGCAGTCAAAATGCGGAAGCGCAGGAGGGTCGCCACCGCCCAGATACGCGAACAGGATGCCGCTTCTCTCCACGACGGGATAGGCTTTCTGCCGGATGTTCGCGCACATGCGGCTTCCTTCCGGCTCAGCCGGCGTCTCCAGACATTGGCCGGTAACGTCGAACAGCCATCCGTGGAAAGAGCACCGCAATCCCGATCGTTCGAGGCGCCCGAACGCAAGGTCGGTGCCGCGATGGGGACAGCCGCGTTCCATCAGACCATAGCGGCCCTGCCCGTCGCGGAAGGCGACGAGGTTTTCGCCGAGCAGGCGGACCGGCTTCACGGGGCGGTTGCCGGATAGTTCGTCAATAAGGGCGGCCGGCTGCCAATAGCACCGCATCAGCTTGCCCGCGGGCGTGCCGGGGCCGGTACGGGTGATGAGATCGTTCTGCTCGGCGCTGAGCATCTCAATGCCCGGGCAGCACGGTCACTTTGGGCGTGGTGGGAAGGGTCCCCTTCGAGACCAAGATAGAGGGGATTTCGCTCGTTTCCAGCTCCCAGTTCTGCCGCGCCCGGTCGAGAAAGCGCTGCAGCGTGTACATGCTGAAGAAATGCATGGGGATCATTTGCGGCGCCTTGAGCGCCTGGAGCACTTCCATCATTCCTTCGAGATCAAGGGTATAGCTGCCGTCGACCGGGACGAACACAACGTCGACGCGGCCGATCTCGTTGAGCTGCTGTTGGGTGAGCGTGTGGTGAAGATGGCCGAGATGGGCGATGCACAGATTCGCCACCTCGAAAATGAAAATGGAATTGCCGTGACGCTCGGTGCCGCCGCTCCAATCCCGGATATTCGTCGGGACATTGCGCACGCGCACGTCGCCAACGCTAACGTCGTGACGTGCCGGCTGATCCGGTGTTGGCCCCCAGCCGCGCAGGACGTGCTTGATCGCCGGGTCGGGGCGATCGGTGTAATGGGTGCTGTGCGCGTGGTTCATGGTGATGATGTCTGGCACGACCGGCGGACGGACATAGTCGTTATAGTCGGTCACGATGCGCACGAGCTGAGGGCTCTCGATCAGAAAGCTTGAGTGTCCCACATAGGTGATGCGAACCTGATCGGGATTGAGCGCCACTCGGAAATCGGCCGGGACGACCCGCGGCCTGTTTGCGGCGACGAAGCCGGGACACGTCTCCATCATTTCCGGCTTCGAAGGGGCTGCCTGCACGCGATCGAGTGCCGCGGCCGGAAGGGCAAACGTGACGAAAACGGCAGCCAGGATTCCTGCAAGGAATTGCGCCATGCCCGATGATCCTTTCGCACCGGTGAATAAGCAGAAAAGAGGATTCAGAACAACCCGTGCTTGCCCGCGGGATTAGCGCCGCCGCGTCCGCTCACCCGGCACGAGCGAGAGCACGTGCGGGCCGCCGTTGCGCAGCGCGACGATTTCAATGGGACGTCCGATCTTGTCGCCCGCGAGCATGCGGATGAGATCATCGGCGCCGGTCACCGGCGTGCCGCCGAGCGCGACGATGACATCACCCGGGCGCAAGCCGGCGCGTTCAGCGGGGCTGCCCGCCTCAACACTCGCGATTATGACGGCGCTCTCCTGCGCGAGACTGGCTGCATGGCGCAGGCGGCGCGAAAGCGTGAAATGCTGGGCAGCAACGCCGATGAAGGCGCGGCGCACCCGGCCGTGGCGCACCAGTTCGCCGAGAACAAAGTTTGCGGTATTGGAGGCGACCGCAAAGCAGATGCCCTGTGCGCCCATGATGACGGCGGTGTTGATGCCGACGACCTCGCCGCGAGAAGAGACCAGCGGCCCGCCGGAATTGCCGGGATTGAGCGCAGCATCGGTCTGAATGACGTCGTCGATGAGGCGGCCCGAACGTGACCGCAGCGACCGGCCGAGCGCCGATACGACGCCGGTCGTGACGGTCGATTCAAATCCAAGCGGATTGCCGATCGCGATCACAAGCTGCCCGCGTTTGAGCAGCTTGGAATTTCCGAGCGCGGCTGCCGGCAAGGTGATCGGGGCATCAATTCGTACAAGGGCAAGATCAGTATCGGGATCATCGCCCACCACGCGCGCATCGAGGCTGCGGCCCTCGACCGCCGTCACCTGCACACGTGTCGCGCCGCCGACGACATGGCTGTTGGTGAGCACGAGCCCGTCGGGCGCAACAATGACGCCCGAGCCGGTGCCCCCGCGCGCCGACCCTTCATGGTTTTTGACGTCGAGCCGAACCACGGCGGGTCCGACGCGATCGACAACATCAATCACCGCGCGGGAATAGGCGTCGAGCAGCGCCTGGTCATCGGGCGGGATGGCAGGTGTGAGATTGGGTTTATCGAGCATGCGAGCCCCAGATATGGGGCGCGCGGGGCGGCAGCGGAAGGGGAAGCCGGAGTAGTGAGCAAGGACTGTGAGGACCGGCGGCCGATACCCTCTATGCGCTATTTGCTACTCACTGCTGACCACTCAACTGACTCACTTAGCGCCTACGATGCTTCCCTTTGAAGTCACGACGACCCAGCGGCCGTCCTGCTTGCGGATGGCCTCGATGCGGCCAATTCCCGGGATGACATCACCCTGCTCGACTTCGAACACTCCTGCCCGTCCTTCGAGCAGGGCGGTACCCTGACGCACGTCGCGCAGCACCCAGCCTTCAAGTTTTGCGGCTGATCCAGCCGGTTGAGGTGGCGCGATGCCGCCGGTGAAATCGGCGCGGGAAATCCGTTCGAGGTTTTCCGCGGCTTTGGTCAGTCTGGCCGCGGGCTCGGCGCCGATGCGCTCGATGCGTTCGATACGCTCGGTGATCTTCGTGAACTGGCTGTTGGCGCTGCGGCTGCCCGCCTCGATGATGGTCTTTAGCGCCGCGAGGTCGACGCGCGCTTGGATCAGGTTTTCCTTGAGCGCTGCAATCTCGTCTGAACCGGCTATGGTGATCTCGGGGGCGGGTTGCGGCCGCGTGAAGCCATAGGCGGCGAGCGCCCCGATCATGCCGCCGAATGCTGCCGCCAGAGCGAGACAGGCCGCCAGCATGGTGAAGCGGCTCACCCGGGGAGGGGCGCCTTCCTGAGAAGCCTCTGTAGCCGCTTCCTGTTCGGCCGGCACCATTTCCTCTTCCGCGGTTGAAGACCAGGCATCATCCGGTGCGATATGGGGCGCTTCCGTGCTGGCAATCTCGACGGCCGAGTTGGTCATATCAGTGGGTTCGGCAGACTGATGCTGCTCGATCGGCGTTGATTGCGCTTTCAATTCCTTGATCAGAGACTCGACCCGCACGGCGTCCACTTCTGCCAATGCCATTTTCGGCGTCACTTCGCTTGATGTGACGGTGCAGGTCCCTGCGTCCTCGCCGGCTGCTGCCGGCTTGGGCTCATCCTTAATGCTTTGTTGCTTGCCCATGGAGAATCCTTGCTGCGCGCTTGCCCCATTGGAAACCCATCGCGGTTACCATTTGGTTACTATTTGGCGCGTCCCCGCTTCGCGGGCGCGGCGCAGCAGGGAGCGAAGCGCAA
>CATPCO010000699.1 GCA_955652925.1 uncultured Xanthobacteraceae bacterium
CACATGACGACGGCCGATCTTGCACCCCTCGGCAGCCAGCAGGCCTCGCAGCATCCGCGAGCCGGCAAAGGGCAACTCCAGATGCAACCGGTCGAGACGCCGCATGATCGCAAGGTCGGCTTCCGACACCGGGCGCGGCAACGCTGCATGCAGACGTCGCGAAACGAGAGCGCGAGAAAGATAAGCTTCGGCGCCAGGAGCACAATCTGCGAGCGCTCTTGAGCCATGCTGATGTAGGCTTGGGGCAAATCGACACGACGGGGACATTCAAACTTGTAAATAGTCGTTATTGCGAGATCTTTCGAACATCTGCACCTCAATTGCTTTCGTTGCAAATCGACAAACTTATAGACCCGAGTGGTCTCTATCAGATGTGTGGACTGCTTAATCAGGCCATCAACACTGGAAAGGCTTTCAGTATCGAGAGCAAGACGAGGTTGCCCGACGACACACGCCTTTGGATTAGAAGCAACGTGGCGCCCATATTCGACCTGAGCGGCGCCGTGCGCTATCTCATAGTTGTGGCTGATGATGTGACGGTGCGACGCGAAGCTGAGGAAAATCTCATTAATGAGCACCAGAACCTACTGAAGACGTTGGACGAACGCGCCACTAGCCTCAAACAAGCCCGGGAAGTTCTTCATGTCGAGATGGAGAAGCGGAAACGCGTGGAAGACGCCCTCCAACAAGAGATTGCCAAGCGCCGAAAGGCGCAAGAGGCACTCATGCAAAACGAATGGCGATTTCGCACAGTCATCCAAGGTATCACCGATTATGCTATTTTCATGCTGGATCGAAATGGGTGTATCACGAACTGGAACACGGGTGCGCAAGGCATGCACCAGTACGCGGGCGCTGAAATTGTCGGACGGCACTTCAGTTTGTTTTTCTCAGAGGAGGAACGGCAAGGTGGCGAGCCTGCACGGGCCCTCCAAGTCGCCGGGTATGAGGGGAAATATGCTATCGAGGGCTGGCGCACGCGGCGGGACGATACCAAATTTTGGGCGAGCGTCGTGATCGAAGCCATCCGCGACGATGTGGGCGCGCTTATCGGATTCGTCCATATCACGCGCGACGATACCGAACGACACCAGGCTGAGGCTTCACTGGACCGCGCGCACGAGCAGCTTGCGCAATCTCAGAAGATGGAAGCGCTTGGCCAGTTGACAGGCAGCATTGCGCACGATTTCAACAATCTATTGATGATTGTGAGCGGTCACGCACAGCTTTTGCGTCGCCGACTTACCGATCCCAAACATTTGCAAGCAATCGACGCGGTCAACGCGGCTGCCAATCGCGGAGAGAGCCTGACCCGTCAGCTCCTGGCATTTTCGCGACGTCAACCACTCAATCCTGTGGTTACGGACTTAAAGGAGCGAGTCGAAGCTGTCCATGAAATGTTGATAGGGTCGTTGCGCGGGAACGTTCAGCTCAAGTGCGACATAGCGCCAGATATCTGGCCAGTCGAGGTTGACATCGCGGAACTCGAGTTGTCTCTGGTCAATGTCGCCGTGAATGCGCGCGATGCCATGCCAGGAGGCGGCGTCATTACCCTCTCAGCACAAAACGTGACGCTGCAAAAAGGAGATGGAGTAGACCAACTCGAGGGGGACTTTGTTGTCCTAACTATCACAGATACTGGGGTCGGGATCCCTGCGGACGTGTTGCCAAGAATATTCGAACCGTTCTTTACGACCAAAGCGCTAGGGAAAGGAACCGGGCTTGGATTAGCCCAGGTCTATGGTTTCTCGCATCAATCTGGCGGTACAGTTATCGCGACCAGTAAGGTAGGCAGCAGTACGGCTATTAGCATGTACCTGCCACGTAAGCACGCAACCCTTGTTAGAGCCCCTGAGACAATCTCGACGGAACCGAACGCATCCGGGGACGGCACGATACTAATGGTTGAAGATAATCCCGAAGTCGCTGAGGTGAGTGCCTCGCTGGTTGAACAACTCGGCTATCGGGTATTGCGCGCCAACGATGCCAGCGACGCTTTAGACAGGTTACAACGAGGCTACGAGGTTGCTCTCGTTTTCAGCGATATTGTTATGCCGGGTAGCATGAACGGGATTGCTTTGGCGCAAGAAATCAAGAATCGATATCCTCACATTCCCGTTCTGCTCACCAGCGGCTACAGCGATGTGGTACAAACAGCGGCCTCGCAGATCCGTAGCTCGACGGAACGAGCGTAGCGCATCCAACGCACCCTCTTGCGTCGGTGCTTAAGCTGTTTGCGACCTGGTCGATGCTCAAAGTCGCAATGCGGTCGGGCCGTTCCGATCATGCGCGCTACCCGCCGGTCCGCCGGAGAACGAGAACGTCGTTAGGCGCGCTTGGGCGTCCGGTCGATAAATTTGGCAATCCGCTCACGAGCGCACGTTCGTGCAGGGCCGCTCGGAGTCAAAAATCGCGGCGAAGACAGTGGCTGCTTTGCCACAGTGTCTCTGAAAGTGCGTTTATGGAGGCAAATTGCGGAGTTCCTGCCAAAAAAGATCCTACGTTATTTTGCCGGGTATTTGGGCACGACTGCGTTTCAGGAAAGGAAGCAATGATGCGAGTCAAAACACGCGAGACACGAGCTTCGGTTGTTGCGTTCGCGTCCACTAACGGCCCACAGGATGCTGCTATGGTGGCGGATGATGCCGGACAGCACATTGTTGCCCTGGTGCAGAGAGCTTCCGATATGGCGAAGACAGACTGCCAACGCGCCATGGATCTCGCCCATCGTGTTTCTTCAGAGCTCCGCTCAGCCGAAGAAAGAGCACGCGCGTTAGAGGAAGAGGCAAGTTATTTCCGGGACCGTGCGGCTCGTGCCGAAGAATGGCTCGTCCGCATTGAAAGGGAGCTCCAGCAGACGTTCTTTCAAAACAAATCATAGTAGCAGCACCCCGTGCAGGACGGGAAGCGAAACCTGCTCCAATGGGCAATAATAAGGGGCGATAACGAAGCACCGACAAGTGTGAATATGCCGCAGGAACCAGGTTAGCGGATGTGACACGCGCCTCAGCGCGAAAGTCGCAACCAATCCAGCGGCCATCTAAACGTTTGCGGGTACGCAGACCTTCCTTGGCGCACCGTGGAATTGCGGTTTGTTTCAACCGTTTGCGTCGTCTCGGCATTCTTTCTTTCGGACGTGGGCTCGACCAACGCCTCGGGTGCCGACTCTGGCTTCCTTATGGCGAGCAACAGGTTCGACTCATTCGGCCGCCAGCGATAGCCGATGCCGAAATCGATAGGTCGGCTGTTCCTAAACAGAACGGCATAGGCCGGCTGATATCTGCCGGGGAATACACCGATTGGGCCAAGATAGCGCCCAAACGGTAGCAGATCCCACTTTTTGGGATCGCAGTAGCGCAGCGGGATGCCAGAATCGTCCTGCACCATCGCTGCGCTATTGGCGATGAGGAAGTCACGCACCTTCGAGAAGCCATCGGAGTGCAGTAGGTAGGAGGCGCTCTTGATGAGACTGTCCCCGGGGCCGAGCGATTCTAAGAACTTGAGAAAGTTGCTGCTCTTAACGCCATCGTTAGCCAGATTGGTAGTAAAATAATAAAGCGTGCGTGGCTCACCGTCGCTCCCGGCAAACACGATCTTCACGCCGCGCGCCCCACTGCCGCGGGATGACCAATCGTCCGGCTGCACGGCACCCTGTTCGTCAATCCTGACTAGGGAGACCTCGCGGACGCTTTTCCCCGAGCGCGCCAGGAATACGTAAAGGATCGGCAGCGTGCCGTTGACCGTGCCCACCTGCAAATCCGACTTCATCCGATGGGTGATGAAGAACGTGTGGGCTAGCAGCGTGTTGATCGAGCTATGCAGATGATAAAGGTTAGCAGCGAGCGATCCGCGAAGAGTGGTGAGGTCGGGCACGGTGCCGACCGGCTCGAGGCCAGCGAGCACGTACGTCTTGGCATTAGGGTAGAAGGCGTTTGCGTAAAGAAAGTCAGGGCCGCCGAACATGTAAAACATGGCCGGCCGAGACGCCGTAAGATGGTTGGCTGACCAGGCGCGAATCCGGGCAAGTTGGTTATCGTCGAGGTGGCCGAAGCCGGCGTCAAAGCTGTGAGCATGCTTTTGCCAGGAGACCTCCTTGGTCAACGGCGCGAGCGGTGATTTCGGGTCAACGGGCATGCCGGCGAGAAAACGCGCGGTGTCATTGGGAGATGCAGTATCGGCGGCCTGCGCCGTCGCCAGGCCAGCGAAAAACAGTCCCATTCCCGCGGCAATGATTGCTCTGCGCTTCAACATCGAATCACCGCGCTGAGGCCACAGCAGTCTTTCGGGCTTTGGTTTCGCCCTTACTAGCAGCAACTTTGGGTTTATCGGCCATCGCCGAGCGAGTTCGACTCTCGCGCAATGCAAGCGCAATTTTGTGCCAATCGCCACGCTGCTGCACATGCGCGGGATCGGGCTTGGGCAGCGGACGATGCAACCCGTATTTAGCGCCGTGATCGTCGATCCACTTCCAAACCTCGCTCTCTATGCCGTCCGGGCCGGTGATGTCGATGGCGCGGCCATGGCCGTAGCCGCCGGTACGGCGGCTGCCGCCATGCAGAGAGTTGCTGACGCCCGCCTTGTAGCCAGAAGCGAGCCCTTGTCGATAATCATCGCGGAAGGCGCTCAGCATCGACCATTGCAGGCCGGCAGCATCCATGGCCCGTCCGGCATGATAGAGCTGCTCACGGAATTCGGGATCCATGCCGCCGATCACATAATCTCGCAAGGAGAGGCCCATGTGCTTGGCCGCTGCCGGATCCTTCCAGGTGAAGTCGCCGGTCCCATCTTTTTTGATGGGCACACGCTGATAAACCTCCCACAAATAGTCGTCGACCTGATCCATGATCGATCCGGCTTGCTCGCGCGGAACAGTTGATCCTTTCTCATCGGCAATCCCGGCGTCCTCCTTGGGGCGAAAAACAACAAAACCTCCGACTTTGATTAAGCCCTCTCGGATCGACTCGCGCACTGTCGCCGTCAACTTGCCGCTGCCTGCCGCTTCGGGATTGACGAAGCGAATGATTTGCACACTACGCGGAAAATTCAATTGGACATCATTATCCTCGAGCCGGTCGGCCCCCTCGTTCTGCTCCGTATACGGAAGCTCTGAAAAGTCTTGATCCGCGTTTGGCTTGGGCGGGCGCGCCTGGCGATAGACGACGGTCTCGTTCCGAACGGTCGCAAGCAAGGTCGCGTCCATCCTAGCTTCGTGGCGGCCCATAATGGCCGAGGTCACGAGCGCCCCGACGAGCGCGCTGGCCCCGAGCGCGAGTGGTAATGCAGCCCGGTACGCTTGCCGGAAAATAGAAAAAAACAAGAGCCAGACACAGAATTTTGTACCGCAGCATTTCATGCTTGAAAGCCCCCCAAGGTTATGACCCCTCATATTGGCTGTTTCCCTGCGCCACCCTTATAGGCCGGTACATGCTTTCTTTGGCAGTTCGGGCATTTATCGGTAACGAACGCTAGCGAGACAAATACAATTGATGGCCTTATCCAGGTCTGCCAGTCGAAGCTACATGCTGGGCATTTAAACCAATACGGTTGGGTAAGCTTTATTTCACCGGTCTCTGCCCCCTGGCCCATGGCCGTCGACAGTTCGCCCGTTTCCAAATGCTTCGCTTCCAACGTGACGATTTTAGCTCGATCCCTTTCTGTGAGCATGTCGCAACCCTCCGGCCATTCAAACACGGGACATAAACGAAGCGGAATTTCGGCTCATGTGTTGCCGTCCGGCAACATTGACCAGAATTATGCTCGACCGGTGTATTGGTGCTGACCGCCGTCTCGTCGATAAACACCAGCCGGGCTGCGGCTCTTCTCCCATCCCGTGCCGAAGCAATCAGGCGACTCGTTGAATTGGCGACTAAAATCAAGAAGAAGGCCGACACCGATCGCTGAGCTGGCCCAACAAGTAGCCCGCTATGACGAGCTGGGCGGCTTCGGCCTTCGGATGTCAAAGAAGAAAAGAAAGCGATGACTGTAGGCTTTCATGTAGGTGGCGTGGCGTTCATCGATGCGAACTGTGGCGGCCCCGGTGTTCGCCTTCGCGAGCGGCTAAAAGCGAAGCCGCGGCGAAAGTGAGAGCCGCCGCGATACCTTAAGGGCTTGCCAAAAATCGGCCGCGTTGGCATATTGCCGGTGATATGAGGTTGGTGCTGGATACCAATGTGCTTATCGCAGCGTTCCGCAGTCGCACTGGAGAATCGGCAGAAGTCGTGCGGCAAATCCGGCGACGCGATCTTACAATGGTGGCGACGGTGGCTTTGTTTATCGAATGCGAGGCGGTTCTAACGCGGCCGGAGCACCTCGCCGGGG
>CATPCO010000700.1 GCA_955652925.1 uncultured Xanthobacteraceae bacterium
CGCCTGCGCTCTCGCGATTCGTACGATGGCCGGCAATGCGGCAGCGCTCGCGGCGCAATGCAGAAAGTGTCTGCGAGCAAGCTTCATATGTTCCCTCCCTGAGATTCTGCTACCCCCGCGCAACTCTGGTGGCCGCGGCCGGACTCGAACCGGCACTCCGGTTTCCCAGAAGCAGATTTTAAGTCTGCTGTGTCTACCGTTCCACCACGCGGCCGTGGGGCCGCGTTCTATCACATGGGATAAATCGCGAAAGTAACGCTCGGGAGAGAGCGCCCCTCGTTTTCCGGCTGGAATTCCGATAAGGCGAATGGACCGCCGTCAAATCGGGGCAGGGCCATGCGTCTGAAGGATAAGGTCGCAATTGTTATCGGGGCGGGCCAATCGCCCGGCGAAGGCATGGGAAACGGCCGCGCGACGGTCCTGCGCTTCGTCGAGGAAGGAGCCAAAGTGCTCGCGGTCGACAATAAACTGTCGTCGGCCGACGAAACGGTGGCCATGGCGCAGGCAAGGAGCTCCGCCGAATGCGTGGCATTTGAGGCCGATGTCTGCAAGGAAAGCACGCTCGCCGCCATGGCCGCTGCATGCCGTGGCCGTTGGGGACGAATTGATATCCTTCACTACAATGTCGGCGTGAGCATTGCAGGCGGTGATGCTCCGGTCGATGAGATCACCGAGACTGCTTTCGACCGCATCGCCACCATAAATCTGCGTGGCGCGATCATGGCGTGCAAACACGTCGTGCCAATCATGCGCAGCCAACGCTCCGGAACCATTATCATGATCTCGTCGGTGGCCGCGTGGGAGCAGTATCCCAATGTGGCCTACAAAGCGACCAAGGCCGGGATGATCGCGTTTACCCAGCAAATCGCCATTCAGAATGCACAGTTCGGCATTCGCGCCAATGTCATTCTGCCGGGGCTCATGGATACGCCCATGGCGGTCGACACACGCGCCCGCGTGAGCGGAAAGAGCCGCGCGGAAGTCGCGGCTAGTCGCGACGCGCGGGTGCCGCTGCGACATAAGATGGGGACCGCCTGGGACGTTGCGAACGCTGCGCTCTTTCTTGCCTCCGACGAAGCAAATTTCATTACCGGAGTTGCTCTTCCGGTCGATGGCGGCGCCCTCGTGCACATCAATTGAGGCTGCTGCGCACCACGATTAAGGCATATTCGGTGGCCATAGAGGCCTAAAACACACATGGTGGCCGCCCGTGGCGTCGCGTCGGGGAGTGTTTGCCCGCCCATGCCGGACAGAATCGCTGTGAAGCTTAAGCGCGCGATCATGCTCGCGCTCTTTACGGGTGCCTGCCTGGGCGGCTGCACGTCGACCAGTCAGAATTCGGTCACGTTTTTTGCCGATCCGGGCAAATATGAGTTCTCCAGCTGCCAGACCCTTGCTGCGCAAAGGAAAAATTGGCAGCAGCGCCAGCAGGAGCTCAAACTGCGCATGGATAAAGCGGAGCGAAGCCCAGGCGGCGGTGTCGTCAACCTGCTCGCCTATCAAGCCGATTACACCGCAGCCGGCGAAGAGCTCAATCTGGTCGAGAGGTCAGCGCGGCAGAAGAATTGCGACCTGCCTGAAAACTGGGGAAGCAACTCCGCCATCCGGTGAGCGCGTGCCTCACCCCAATGAGCACCTTACAAGCGCTCGCGCGCCAATTGCGCGCCCTTGGCGAGCGCTTCGAGCTTAGCGAGCGCAATATCGCGCTGCATCGGGGCCATGCCGCAATTGGTGCCGGCGATGATTTTTTCCTTGGCGACATATTTTGCTGCAGCGGCGAGCGTGCCGCTGACCTCCTCCGGCGTCTCGATCGTATCGGTTGCGACATCGATGACGCCGACCTGGACATCCTTGCCGTCGAGCAATTTCAGCAGTTCGAGGGGCACGGAAGAGCTTTTGCACTCGATCGAGACCTGGTCGATACGGCTTGCGGCGAGCGCAGGGAAAATCTGCTCGTACTGCCGCCATTGGCTGCCAAGGGTTGCCTTCCACTCGATGTTGGCTTTGATGCCGTAGCCATAGCAGATGTGAACGGCGGTGGCGCAGGTGAGACCCGCAATGGCGCGATGCAGAGCCTCGATGCCCCAATCCTCAACCTCGCGCATATAGACGTTGAAAGCAGGCTCATCGAACTGAATGACGTCGACACCGTCGGATGCGAGCGCGCGCGCCTCGGCATTGAGCAGATCGGCAAAAGCCATCGCCATTTTGACGCGGTCGCCGTAATGGGCGTCCGCAATCGTGTCCACGATGGTCATCGGACCGGGCAGAGTGAATTTGAGCTTGCGACAGGTGTGGGCGCGCGCGAGACGGGCTTCGCACGCGTGTACGCGGTCGTTCAAACGCAGCGCGCCTGTAACGGTGGGCACCATCGCTTTGTAGCGGTCGGCGCGAATCCCCATCTCCACTTTGCGCGAGAAATCAATTCCCTCCACGTGTTCGAGAAAGCCATGCACGAAGTGCTGGCGCGACTGCTCGCCATCGGTGACGATCTCGATCCCGCAATCCTCCTGCAGCTTGAGCGCAAGCAGCGTCGCATCGCGCTTGCCGTCTGCGAGCGCGGGCCCGGCCAAACGCCAAGGCGGCCATAACCGGTTTGGCTCCGCGAGCCAGGCCGGTTTAGGCAGGCTGCCGGCGATGGTGGTGGGAAAGAGATGCATGATCGATCTCACAAGTTCCCGGGCATAGCGGCGCGCCCGGCATCGCCAGCCTAGCTCGGCTTCCAACCATAGAGCCAGTTGTAACGGGCAAGGATGCGCCGTCCGCCCATGGCCATGAGCGCCAGCGTGCGCAGAAAAGCCTCGGCGCCGCCCATATGATAGACGGCACCGTTGCGCCGCGCGGCGCGCTGGACGCGCGCGCTGCGCGGCGCTCGCTTCCTCTCGTAGCGGCGCAAGGCGGAGGCGGGGTCATCGGGGCTCTCCGCGAGCCGTCGCGCAAGGACCTCGGCGTCCTCGATCGCCATGGCGGCGCCCTGAGCGAGATACGGCAACATCGGATGGGCTGCATCGCCCAGCAACGTGGCCGCGCCCTTGCCCCATGAATTAAGGGGCGCGCAATCGTA
The DNA here is from genome assembly GCA_955652925.1 of uncultured Xanthobacteraceae bacterium. GTDB lineage: Bacteria > Pseudomonadota > Alphaproteobacteria > Rhizobiales > Xanthobacteraceae > VAZQ01. Next base: position 3,065 of record CATPCO010000700.1, read on the forward strand.
GAGCGCCCATTTGCGCCACTGCTGCGGCGCTGCCAGGAGAGTGCGCGTGAGGGGAGGCCACATTCCGGCAGGAAAGCGGGCAAGAATCTCGGCCCGGTCGCCTTGCGCGCTCCAGCCCGGCTCGCGCCAGTCGTCCCGGATGATTGCGACAATGTTCACGAGGCTGCCACGCCGTACCGGGTAATGGACGAGATGGGCATGGCGGCCCAATAACAGATTGACTGCAGGCCTGCGCAGCTCCGGCTCGATCTTGTCGCTGGGCGCGAGTGCCCGCCATGCGGTGTGGCGGGCAAAACGAGGCTCGGCAGAATGACCCATCCGCTTGCGAAGGCTCGACCATAAACCGTCGGCTCCAATGAGCGCGATCCCGCGTTCTTCGAGAGCACGCCCGGACGAAAGCATGGAAACGGTCACCCCCTGCTTGTGGGAAGCGAAATCGTCGACGCGGATGCCGAGATGGATGGATATCGCCGGATTTGCGCGCACGGCCGCAAGCAAGACCGCTTGCAGGTCGCCGCGATGAATCACCCAATAAGGCGCGCCATATCGCTCTTCGGCTACGCTGCCGAGCACGGCGCGCGCGAGCACGCGAGCCGTGCGTGCATTCGTGACGGTCAGCTCCTCGGGGATGCCGACATAGTCCCGCAGCTGCTGATCAAGCCCGAGCGCAATCAAGATGCGTGAGGCATTGGGCGAGAGCTGAATGCCGGCACCCGCCTCTTCCAGCCGCTCCGCCTGGTCGAAGATGAGGACCCGAAATCCCCGCTTGGCTATTGCCAAAGCGGCAACGAGGCCGCCGATACCGGCGCCGGCAATGATGACAGTGCGCGAGGAGGTCACGGCTTTAAATCGTTCGCGCAGACCTCAGGCGGTCACCTCGTCGGCGAGCATGCATTCGGGCGGCCGCGCTTCCCGCGGGCCGAGACTGGAATCGTAACGGAACAGCGTGGAGCAATACGGACAGATGATCTCGTTCGAATCTCCCAAATCGAGATAAACATGCGGATGGTCGAATGGAGGCAACTCGCCGATGCACATGAATTCCCGGGCGCCGATTTCGATCACCGCCACGCCGGCCGTGTTGTGAAAGTGGGGAACGATCGCTTCGGTCATGAGTTCGGTGGGCCAAATTATGGTAAAAGTGCCAAACCTTAACGGCCGGAGTAACCCATTTCTAGGGTAAACGCGCTAATTCGTCATTCCGGAAGATTTGTTCCAACTTGTGTTGCCCGCGCGGATCAGCCATATGAAGAATCGATCAATCCATGCAGATTTCCCGCATGATGATTGCGGCCGGATCGATGCCGGCGCACGATCCGGAGGAAAACACATGACGAGCGCGCGGATTGCGGTGCCACTCGGGCTCGCTGTGGCGCTCGGGATCGCCGCGCTCAGCATTGCTCCGCGTGCCTTCGAGGCACAATGGCTGCTTGCCGCGCAGGATGATCCTGCAGCCCTTGCCGACCGTGCGGTTGCGCGTTCGATCAATGCGCAGGTTGTCGATCGCGAGATCAACACGGCGCTATCAGCAAACGATCCCGATCTCGCGAAAAGCTTTCTCGAACTGGCGCAGGATAACAATGTGCTGGTCGATCCCGGACTTTCTGAAAAAGTAAAGCTTGCGGCCGAAGAGGCCGCCGGCGCCGCGCATTCCATCGGCAGCTTTGCGCGCGGCTTGGTGACTGGAGAACCGGATGATTTAGCCGGGCTCGCAGGGACCGCGGTCGGCGATTTGTTTGTATTCGGCGATATTCGCGACGCGGCGCGCGAAGGGACGCGCCTTGCGACCGGGCAGGAGGCGGACGAGCTCATTCTCGGTCTCGCCTGCGTCGGACTGGCGGTGACCGCCGGCACCTACGCCACGGCGGGCATAGGAGTGCCTGCGCGGGTGGGGTTGACGGTGGTCAAGGCCGCCGGAAAGACGGGCCGCATCGGCGCCCGCATGGGGGCATGGATCACGCGATCCCTGCGTGAGATCGTCGACTGGGGCGCGATTTCGCGCGCGGCCAAGGGGAGCATTGTCGAGCCTGCCGTAGCCGTTCGCGCGGCGCGCGATGCCGTGAAGGCGGAGAAGGCGCGTGATCTGGTTCACCTCGTCGGCGATGTTGGGCGCGTTCAGGCGCGCGCGGGAACCCAGGCAGCGCTTGATGGCCTCAAGCTCGCGGAAGGGCCGCGTGACATGTCGCGCATTGCGCGGCTTGCGGCGAGCAAGGGCGGCAAAACGCGCGCTATTCTCAAGCTCGCGGGCCGTGCCGCGATTTTGCTTACCATCGGCACGTTCAACCTGGTGATGTGGGTGTTCTGGGCCGCGCTCAGCATTTTCGGTTTTGCGGCTTCCCTCAAGCGCACGGCGGAAAGAGCGACGGAGCGATATTGTCTCCGCCGCAAGCTTCGCCGCGCCCGCGCGTGCGAGCAGTCGCAACGCAAGGAACGCGAACGCTATGCCCGCGAGCAGCGCCTTGCGGCCTTGGCGATCCCGGCGAAAGAGCCCGCGATCACCTATCCCGCCGCGCCGACGCTTGCCGCAAAGCTTGCGCGCATCGAGCCGCTCGATCTGCGCAGGCCGCCTTGGCCAAACCTCGCGGTTGCCCATCGTCGCGGCTTCGAGTTCGATTACGAACGGCTCGAAAAAGCAGTTGCCTCATTGCGCGCCGCCCACGCCTAGCGCGGGATAAAAGGTCCCCCAGCGGCCGCCGCCCGCGTCATGATGCGCTTTGATCATGACGGAGTTGAAATCGCTTTCCTTGATGAAGGGCAGGGCGAGCCCATCGTTCTGGTGCACGGCTTTGCATCGACCGCGGCCGTGAATTGGGTTCATCCCGGATGGGTCACGACTCTCACCAGAGCGGGGCGCCGGGTTATCGCGCTCGACAATCGCGGGCATGGCGCTTCGAGCAAGCTCTATGATCCGCTGGCCTATCACAGCTCGTTGATGGCGGAAGATGTCCGCGCCTTGCTCGATCATCTCAAGATCGCTCGCGCCGATTTGATGGGCTATTCCATGGGTGCCCGGATTACCGCTTTCTTCGCGCTGGCACATCCGCAGTGGCTGCGCCGCACGATTTTCGGCGGCCTCGGCATTCATCTGGTGCACGATGGAGCGCTTTTGGAAGGGATCGCGGATGCGCTCGAGGCCCGTTCACTGGCAGATGTTCGCGATCACGCCGGGCGCATGTTCCGCGCATTTGCCGAGCAGACAAAGTCGGATCTCAAGGCGCTTGCAGCCTGCATGCGCGGATCGCGGCAGACCTTGACACCTGCAGAGGTCAAGCTCATACGCGCGCCCGTGCTCATCGCGGTTGGGACCAAGGACACCATTGCCGGCTCGCCGCATGAGCTTGCCGCGCTGATGGCGCACGCGCGCGCGGTTGACATTGCGGAACGCGATCACATGCTTGCTGTTGGAGACAGGAGCTTCAAGCAGGCAGCCCTGCAATTCCTGGCGGAGCGGGATTGAAGGGAAGGGACCCGGAACTTCCGGCTCACTTGTCTGGTGCTTGTAATCATAGGATTGTGGTAGGCTGCGGGCTCGAACGTGATGCGCAGGAGAATGAACATGCCCCGCCAGCAGCCGCGAGCGGCCGGCTCCGTCCAGAAGCTTGATCCGGTCTGGACGCAAATTCGAAGAGAAGCCGAGGAGACCGTCCGCAAGGAGCCGGAGCTCGCGACGCTTATCTACTCCACCATTCTGCACCACGACACCCTGGAAGCAGCAGTGGTGCATCGGCTTGCGGAGCGTCTGGGCAGCGCCGAGCTACCGGCTGAGTTTATTCGCCAGGCCTACGCGGATGCCCTCGAACACGAGCCCTCGATCGGGAGCGCCTTTCGCGCCGATATTGTTGCCACCGTTGATCGCGATCCGGCGGCCAACCGCCTGATCGAGCCGGTGCTTTATTTCAAGGGCTTTCACGCCATCCAGTCACACCGGCTGGCGCACTGGTTGTGGAGCATGGGGCGCAAGGATTTCGCGTATTATCTTCAAAGCCGCGCCTCGGCCGTATTCCAGTGCGACATCCACCCCAACGCACGCATCGGCAAAGGCATTTTCCTCGACCATGCCACGGGATTGGTGATCGGCGAGACCGCGGTGGTGGAAGATGACGTCTCCATGCTGCACGATGTGACGCTCGGCGGCACCGGGAAGGAAGCCGGCGACCGCCACCCGAAAATCCGTTGCGGCGTGTTGATTGGCGCAGGGGCCAAGATTCTCGGCAATATCGAGATTGGCCACTGCGCGCGCATTGCGGCGGGCTCGGTTGTGCTCCAATCGGTACCCCACAACAAGACCGTCGCCGGTATTCCTGCCAAGGTTATTGGAGAGGCCGGCTGCCCCGAGCCGGCGCGATTCATGGATCACCTGTTTCACGGCGTTTGAGCACGGAGATCGATCGTGGACGTCCAGGAAGTCAAGAAGCTCGACGCTTATCTCAAGCGGTTGTTCGGGAATCAGCGCATTCGCGTCGTGCCCAAGCAGGCCGATGCTGCCGATGTGTTCGTCGGCCAGGAGCATGTGGGCGCGCTCGCGCTCGATGACGACGAGGATGACGACGAGCGCTCCTACAATTTCGAGATGAAAATAACGCTTGGCGATGCCTCGACCACGGCGCCCGACGTCAAGAAAATCGACGCCTATCTCAAGCGCAAGTTCGACAATGAGCACATTCGGGTCGTGCCGCGAACGAGGAAAAAAGACTCAGCCGAAGTCTATGTGGGGCAGGAGTATATCGGCGTATTGTTCTTTGACGAAAAGGACGCACGCTCATCCTATTTCGAGCTTCCGATCCTGGCGCTCGATCTGGACGAGCCGGGGCTGCTCAAGAGCTAATCAATCCTCACGACGCTTCTCAGCTGCGTGCGGACCGCAAGCCCGCAATCAGCCGCTCAACGTTGCCGGCGACGAAGCGCCAATCGTCGAGCCAATCGCGCGGAAAGCGAAACACGAGCTTCACCGTTTCGATCCATTGCTCGTACAGGCACGTCCCGGGGATTGCTCCGGTTCGGCGCGTGCAACGCACCAGAAATCCCGGCGCCTCGGCGTCGTAGATAAGATCCTCGCCCTGGTAGGGCGTACCGTCGCGAAATGCGAGAACGGTCAGACCGCCCGGGCCGGGAGATGCTTCGGAAATGGTGTAGCGCGGATAAATCGTGAGCACGCGCTCCGCCGGCGGCACCGAGCTTCCACCGGCTGCGATGGTCACGAATATTCTTTCGAGCGCGGCAGGAGTGGGGACCGCGCCCGGTGCCAAGACGGGTGGCTTTGGGTTCGGATCGGGGGGTTCGAGCGATGGCCACAGAAACGAAAGGTCGATCCGCTCATAGGTGCCCGGGTGGCGTTGGACCGGGGCACGAATTGCGGCCGGCGGGATGTTGAACGTCAGTCCGGCAATCGTGATCGGTATGGCCGGCGCATTAGAATCGACCGGCGCGGCAGGCCAGCGAGGCCACAGTAGATAGGCAATGCACACGACGGCCAGAGTCGCGACCACCCCGCAAGCAACGAGCGGCACCATGAGGCGCGGCCCGCGGCGGCGAGGAGGCCGGCGACGCAACGATTGTTGTTGAGCAAGGTGAAGGCCGGTCATTGCAGGGGCAATCGCGAATCACCAGCGAGTATGCCACGCGCAGGCTGCTGTTCACTGGAACCTTTCTCCGTGGTGGGGCTCATCGCTCGGGTGTTGAGCATGAGGGGCGGGGGGCTGCGGCACAGCTCCCTACTGGTTTATTGAGAGTACGGCATGGCAATCTCGCGCCTGGGAAGGATCACGAGACGATGGCTATTTTTGCACTTGACGGAGTGACGCCGGATCTGCCCGGAGAAGGGCGCTATTGGATCGCGGAGAGTGCAATTGTCATCGGCCGCGTGCGTCTTAAGACCGATGCCAGTATCTGGTTTGGCGCAGTTCTGCGCGGAGACAACGAGTGGATCGAGCTGGGCGAGCGCTCTCAGGTGCAGGACAATTGCACGTTGCACACCGATCCCGGCTTGCCCGTCACGATCGGGGACAATTGCGTCATTGGACACAATGTCGTTCTGCATGGGTGCGCCATCGCCTCAAACACTCTCATTGGAATGGGAGCAATCGTGCTCAATGGCGCCAGGATTGGACGAAATTGCCTGGTCGGGGCCGGGGCGCTGATCACCGAGGGCAAGGAATTCCCCGACAATTCGCTGATTATGGGATCGCCCGCCCGCGCGCTGCGCACAGTCGACGCAGAAGCGACCGCGATGATCTTGGACGGAGCCGACGAGTATGTCCGGCGCTGGCGGGAATACGCGGATAAACTCAAGCGGATCGGATGAGGTTCTGCCGCGTCGCGCCAATCAGCCGCCGGCTGATCGATTCAGCGCGAACCGCGGACGCTCGAAGGCGCGCGTGCAAACACTCAAGCTTGCCGCCGCGCGCCCGCGTCATCCGCCTGCGAGATTCGCTCTCACCGTTACTGTTTGAAGGACTTCACGTGCGTGGTCGTGCCCGGCTTCGCAGCTCCTTCTGTGCCGACCTGGGCAGGCCCGCTGCCTGTGGTCCCTGGAGACTCGGGGACTTTTGCCTCCGCGGTGTCAGCCAGCGGCATTTTCTTGTGGACCCCAGGCGGTGGCGCAGCAGCAGCCTTGGGATTTTCCTGGGCATGGCTCGCCCCCACCATCGCGCCGATCGCGGTGGCAACAACAAGGGTCACGAGTGAAGCTCTCATCAATGTCCTCCAACCTGGAGCACCCCTCCGGCGTTCTCATTGCTAGTCATGCATTGCGGCGCAAACTTGTTCCGACTTGGCCGTTCAGGAGCTTTTGAATTGGCCGTCCGCGGTGCTGGCCCGTTCGCGGCGATCCCCGCACTGTGAATGTCCGATCAAATCGTCTTCCGGACTGCCTTTCCCTGTGATACGAGCTAAGTTGTTCAACATCAACCATAGATGACAAGGGGGCGCACCTTGCGCAAGCTTCCCACAGCACAGTTTTTCGCTTCTGTCTTCCTCATGACGGCCGGTGCCGGAGTGGTTCAGGCGCAATCTATCAACTTCTGCTTCACCAACAGCTCGTCCTACATCATCTACTTGCGGGCGTTTTCGGCTAACCGCAATTTTGTATGGCCGGCAACGGGGGGCTGGGTTCTCGATGATCGAATTCAGCATTGTGTCTCACTTGCCTGTAGTCCAGGCGAGCAAATTTGTTATGGCGGAACCAATAACGCAGGAACGGACTGGGGTGTGGGCTACAGCAATAGTCACGGCTGCACGGCCTGCTGCGGAGTTTGTGACAATTCGACGTACGGCACGAACTTGCTTGATTAGCGGCAGATTTCGGCTTCGACCGGCGATCGGGAAGCAGCCCCCCGCTTGCAAGCGACAACCCGCGGCATCCCGCCACCGCTCTCAAAAAAATCGTCCTTGCGTCTCGAAAAGTTGCGGCCGGCTTCGGGGGGAAAGCCGGCCGCACGCGAACCCGGTCTGGGGACGGGGAGGGGTGGGGACGTGACCGGGCTCGCGCAACTCCTCAAGATCAACGCGAAGCGGCGGTAGCGCCCGCCGCACGAGGATCGCCGAGCGATACCCAAACATTGGGATCGCGCTGCGACTGCCGCTTTACGAAGCGGTAGCCGGTTTCGGTCCAGAGCAGAATTTCCTCGTTCTGATTGTCGAGAACGTATTCGCCCCGGTCAGTCTTAACGGTGAGCACGGCATGCCCGTCGCCGCGCTTGTCACGCACAACCGTGACCAGCAATGCCTGACGCGGCCAACCCGCCTGCATGAGCATTCTGCGCTTAAGCAGGACATAGTCCTCGCAATCGCCGTAGCCGTCGTCCGGATAATTCCAGCGTTCAACCACGCCCCAATGTTCGAGATCGGTGATAGGCTTTATCGTGTCGTTAACCCACTGGTTGATGCGCGCCATCTCCTTCCACGCTTTCGCAGTGAGGACGACATCGCGCGGTTCGAGCGGTTTTGTCTCGCATTCCGGCGCGTATTCGGAGCAAAACTCGATCCAGCCAATGGGCGCCCGGATACCGCCACTCACCGACATGAAAATAGGATGCTCGCTTGCGGCTTTTGCCGCCGGAATTGCCAGGCAGGCGGCAAGCGCAGCCGCTGCAATTCCTGTGCGCACTGTTTCGGCGCGACTCCTTTTCATTGGGTGGCCCCCCTTCCCTGTTTTAAGGAGCCACATTTCTCACAAACGATTTGAGCCCCCGCTAAGGGCGCAGAGGCATTTTGAAGCGAACGCAAATAAATACGTCAGCGAATACAGAGATAATTTTAGCGCAATTCGATTAAACTTGTACGGGGTGCGCGAGCGCAGCAACCTGTCCTGGCGGCCGGTTTACAAACCAGTGACGCCGTCTTCGAGAAAATCGGGATGCTGCAGGCGTGTGAACTCGATGGCGATGCCGTCTTCGAGATGGCGCACGACCCGGCCGGATGTTCTGCCGATGGTGATGGGCGAGCCGATCTCGGGACGCTGGTCGGTTGCGACCGCAGCGCCGGATTGGGAAACGTCGATCACCCTGCAAGCGACATTGATGCCATTTGCAAGTATCAGCCGCCCGGCCGGGTTGCGCGGGGTGATGCGGCCGTGGCGGCGGTCCTCAGGCAGGCCAAGAATGTGCCGGTTGGCGAGCCAAGTGAGCTGGGCTGCGAGCTTGTCGCGCTTGCGCGAGGTGGCTGCAATGGTCATTGCAAAGCCGTTCTCGAGATGGCGCGCAATCACGCCCTCGAGCCTCCCGACATGATCGACATAGGCAATGACGCGTTCCGCAACCTGGCCACAGACAGGTGCGATCAAGGCCATTCCGCCGGGAGACATGTTGACAACCTGGCACGGATATTCGCGCCGGTCCGAAAGCATGTAGCGGCCGAGCAGATTGACGGGGACCCGCTGGAAACGCCGCCGTTCTTCGCTCAGCGGTAGAACGACGGATTTTTTCAGGGCCAGCGCCATGGTCCTTGTCTGCCGGGCATAGTGTTGCCCCACAACGTAGGGCGGCGCCGTTAACGGCACGTTATTGGCGCTTTGCAGGAGTTGTGCGCAAGGGCCAGACAGCGGGCCAAACAGCAATTGCGGACCGAGCGATTCGGGTCAGCGATGTCCGCCCTCATAGACCAGGAAACCGTGGCGTGTAAGCCGTCCCGCCTCGACTGGGAGGCGCAAGGGCAGAGCGTCCCCAAGATACCGATGCGTGGCAAGGTCGAGCGCGCCAAGGGCGCGCCTTCCCAACCAGTCCGGCAGCTCGCATGGCACGAGCGCGCCTAAAACCCGCGCATCGGTCCGACCGTCATAAGCGAGCGGCAACAGGATGAGCTCAAGCGGCGGTTGAGCGGCGTCGAATTCACAGACGCTTGCTACCACACCGATCGACTCACGCGTAATGACGCCAATCAGTTTGCGCATGGCACTTCGTGCATCCGGAGAGAACAGCGCCAGAAATGACTCGCCTTTGATCTCTCGACCGAACAACGCGCATACCCGGGTGCCGGCAACACGGAACGGATGGCCCGCATGCGGCTCGAGCGACAGGATGAAAACATCGGCCAGCAGGTTGCGGATGGCCACGGGCTCGATGTCGCCGCGCTCCGGCGCGGGGCGGCTGCCCCGCAGATTATGCCAATACGCGAACAACTCTCGAATGGACTGATGCTTCATGGGACGCCTCTGCGAGGCGCGCATGCGACGTTCCCCTGGTGTTGCCCCAATTCGGAACGGCGCTGCGCGGCTTTGAACATGTCACGCTGTGCACAGCAGGGCGCGTGCCGCCGCATGGGCTTGCTGCCCGCGGCTTTGCCGAACCAGTTGTTAGTGTTAATGACGTGGTTGCGCCGCTACTTGCAGGTTCGATCGTGTCATCCAGGCGCACTGCATGGGTTTGCGCGTGCAGATCTCAGACGCTTGAGGCCCCATGCTCGACCAGCCGTCTTCGCAGCGAATTCTCAACGTCCCCCCTGTCGTGCTGGTGCTTCTTGTTCTGCTCGGGCTCGTTCACGCGTTTCTTTACCTTGCATTAACGCCGGAGCAGACGACGGATTTTCTTCTGCTGTTTGCTTTTATTCCCGCCCGCTATGACCCGAGCGTCACGAGCGATATCGTATGGCCCGGAGGCTGGGCCGCGGATGTGTGGACATTCGTCACTTATGCGATGATCCACGCCAACCTCACGCATCTTTTCTTCAACGCACTATGGTTGTTGGCTTTCGGCTCGCCCGTCGCTTGGCGATTTGGAGCGGTGCGGTTTCTTGCCTTCATGGCGGTGACGGCGGCGGCGGGAGCCGCGGTTCACCTCATCACGCATTTCGGGCAGTTGCTGCCGGTGATCGGCGCCTCGGCCGCGATTTCGGGCGCTATGGCCGCCGCGGCGCGCTTTGCCTTCCAGCATGGCGGGCCGCTCGCTCCATGGCGCAATCCGAAAGAGGCGAGCCAGGTGCCGGCGCCGCCGCTGTTAGCAAGTCTGCGCGACCCGCGCGTGCTGGTGTTTCTGCTCGCATGGTTCGGCTCCAATCTCCTGTTCGGACTCTGGTCGAGCGCCGTGCCCGGGTTCGACCAGGCCGTTGCCTGGGAGGCGCATATCGGCGGGTTTCTGGCCGGTCTTCTCTTGTTTGGAGCCTTTGATCCCGTCCCAAGGCCGCAGGATGCGGGAGCCCCAGACCTGCAATAACCGCCATTCCGGCCCCAGCGGTTTATGCTATGTTACCGGGGTGCGGAGCCGCCCTGATGGCTTGACAGGCCTGTGCCTGGCTCCTGGCCAAGCGCGGAACTCCGTACCGGTTTGTTGGTTTAAATGACCGACCGGCGCCGCGCGCGGTCGTACGGGCGCCGGTCAAGGGAGGCGACCCATGAACGTCAAGGCCATTCTTTCTGCCATTGGCACCGGCGTCGTTTCAATCGAGCCCACAGCGTCCCTCGCCGCCGCCGTTAGCACATTGGCTCAACACAGGATCGGCGCCCTGCTCGTCCTGGGGCCCGACCACCGGGTGATTGGAATCCTCTCCGAGCGCGACATTGTGCGGGCGCTCGCCGAACACGGCGCCGAGGTGCTCACCAAACCGCTTTCTCAAGTGATGACACGCAAGGTCGCGACCTGCACCGGGGCGGATACGGTGGGCATGATCATGGAGCAGATGACGTCAGGCAAGTTTCGTCACGTGCCTGTGGTCGAGCAGGACCAGCTGGTTGGAATTATTTCCATCGGTGACGTCGTCAAGCATCGCCTGTGGGAGATGGAGCAAGAGTCCGCAGCGCTGCGCAATTACATTCAGACGGCTTAATCGCTGGCCGCATGGCGCGCGGCCCAATCGGCGCGCCGTCATCCAGGCGAAGGAGAGCGTGCTATTGCGCGGCGTCGTGCGCTGCAACGACGGGCTTTGGAAAGGCCATCGCAAACACCTTATCGACGACGGCGTAGTCGGCATAGCCGCAACGCGCGATCGGCTGCATCGCAGCCGTGTCGAGCCGACCGTTCTTGATGAAACAATCATCGATATGAATGCCCACGACCTGACCGAAGACGACGGTGCGAGCAACCGGCCTTGCTTCCAGGTCCTTGAGCGGGATGATCGCAAGCAGGCGGCATTCGAGCGCACAGGGCGATTGCGCAACACGCGGCGGGCGCACCAGCCGCGATGGCGCAGGCTCAAGCCCTGCCTCGATCATCTCGTTGACGCCGCGGGGAAACTCTCTGGACGTTTCCACCATCTCCTTGCGCAGATTGAAAGTCGCGAGACTGCAGACGAATTCTCTCGTCTCCTCGACGAAGATCAGCGAATCCTTCGGACCCTCGCTCGAGAACAAGACGATCGGCGGATGGTCCGAGACCCCGTTGAAGAACGAGTATGGCGCAAGGTTGATCTCTCCCCTGGCGCTCATGGAGGTGATCCAGCCGATTGGGCGTGGAGCGACAATGGCTTTGAACGGATCGCGCGGCAGCCCGTGATCGTTCTTGGCCGGTTCATAAAACATTGCTCAATCCTGCCATTCTGGAATTCATTTTGCCGCGAAGCGGGTCGCGATTTCGCCTAGCGGCGGGCGCGGCCGATCAGCAGGCGGCCCGGTCGGCCGTCCGATATGGACAAAGGCCGCGATGCGCTCGTTGGGAGCAAGGCCGAGTGCGTCAAGCGCGGTGCGATCATAAGCGTACCACTCGGTCATCCAGTTTGCGCCAAAGCCGAGCGCGTGCACGGCGAGCACGAGGTTCATGGCCGCAGCGCCCGCCGAGAGCACCTGCTCCCATTCCGGAATCTTCACGTGCGGCGCGGCCCGGCTCACGACGGCGATCACGAGTGGCGCGCGCGCGAGGCGCTGGCGCTCGGCTGCGGCCTGCTCGCCGGTGGCTTGCGGATACTTTGCCCGAAACGCCGCAACGATGGCGTCACCCGCGGCGAGCCTTGCTTCACCTTCGAACACGATGAAGCGCCAGGGCACGAGCTTGCCGTGGTCCGGCACGCGCGAGGCGATGGTCAGCAATGTGTCGATTTCCGCTGCCGAGGGCGGCGGGCCAACGAGCTCGACCGGCTTGATGGAGCGGCGGGTCTGGAGGAGTTCGACAGCGTCAGGCATTGGAGCTTTCCGGGCTTGATGTTTGCGCTAGCACACGGGGACGGGGGTGACAAACGCCGTCCGGCGGCTTGAATTTGCCGCGATTTCGGCCCAGCACTGCGCCGTGGGTTCGGGGGAGCCAGCATGAGCCGGACGGGCAAACGCGCTTGGGCCGTTGCGGTGTTGGTCACTGGGCTTGCGCTCGGGGGACTGCCGCAAGAGGCGTCTGCGCAGCTCTTCGATGCGACACCCATGTTGCGGCCGCCGGCTGACGTACCCTCGGTCCCGTCCGGCCCGGTACCGAACCTTTCTCCTCCGGGGCAGTCAGCCGCTCCGAAGGGGCCGATGCTGCAGTCCCTTCCGCCGGCTCCGGGTCCCGCCCATGCGGCGCCCGCCGCTCCACCGGGACAGGGCACGCTCGCGCTCAGCGCCCGCTTCGGCAAGGATCTGCCTCTCATCAACGGTGGATTGCACTGGCGCGTCTATCGGATTGAGCAGAACGGCGCCCCGAAGCTCGTCAAAGAGGAGAAGGCGCCGGCGCCCGCATTCTCGTTTGCGCCGGGCTCCTACGTGGTCAGCGTTGCATTCGGTCTTGCGAGCGCCACCAAAGCCGTCCAGGTGCGCGCCGAGAGCGTGAAAGAAGTGTTTGAGATTGCGGCCGGCGGGTTGCGCATCGAGGGCAGGGTAGGGGACGCCCGCATCCCGCACGGACAGATTTCGTTCGAGCTCTACCAGGGCAGCCAGTTCGAGCCGGGCGACAAGCGCGCGATGGCGACCTCGATCATGACAGGCGATATCGTGCTCGTGCCCGAAGGCACCTATCACATCGTGTCGAACTATGGGGATGCAAACTCCACGGTTCGCTCCGACATTCGCGTCCAGGCAGGCAAGCTCACCGACACCACCATCAACCACCGCGCCGCGATCATCACGCTCAAGCTCGTGAATGAGCGCGGCGGGGAAGCGCGCGCGAATACCCAATGGTCGGTGCTCACGCCGGGCGGCGACGTGATCAAGGAATCGATCGGTGCCTTTCCGCGCGTCATCCTGGCGGAAGGCGAGTATCGCGCGATCGCGCGCAACGACAACAGGACCTACGAAGGCGCATTTCGCGTGGTCAACGGGGTCGACGGCGAAGTCGAGGTAGTCGCGCGCTGACGGCGCGCGTGGTCGAGCTTCTATCAACTATGCAAATCATCTTGCGCGCGCCTTTGCCCACCCTACGATCTGATTCAGGTCGTTTTGCCATTGAGCCAGCGCTCGAGCGATTCGGCCCAGGCCTTCTGCGACGGATTGAGCTTGC
>CATPCO010000701.1 GCA_955652925.1 uncultured Xanthobacteraceae bacterium
ATTACCCGAGGGATCTACAGCGACTCTCACGCGCACCTTGATTGTGCCATGAATTGTATTTCTGGCCGACTGCGAGACCGACGGCATAATTTGCTGCAGAACTATTGCGTTCCCAGATCCTGCTGTCGGCGCTTCGGTCGTGCCGGAAGCTGGTGCCGGCGTAACAGCATGACGAGAAGTTTGATTGCCGGGCTTTTGCGCAGCAGATTTCGTATCAGTCATCCCGGGCGTCAGCTCCGGCTTTGGCGAAGTGTTCTGTACGGGAGATTCTGGCTGGCTCTCGGGGCGCGGGTTGCCTAGCCTGGGACCGACAAGCAGAGCTGCTCCTATCACTGCCACTACAACAACGAAAAAAATGTAGCGCCACTTGGCGGACTCCGCCGGTATCCCCATGGTCGAAGGCTGCTGGGATACCGCTGAAGTTGACCGCAGCCGTTCGGCAATGTCGGCAACCGTACATCGGCGCTGAGGATCACGGCGCAGACAGCAGTGCGCGATACCCATAAAAGGTGCCGGTACGGTCTCTGGCACAGGTTCCGCCATTCCCTCACGAGCAGGCAACCGCTGCGTGAGGGCCTCCATCAATGTCATGCCCAACGACCAGGCGTCCGATTCAGGTGAGATTTTCCCACTGGCGATCTCGGGAGCATCGTAGGCAGTCGATTTCATGCCACTGCCAGTGGGGTCGCCAATCCGGAGCAGGCTGTCGCTCGAGAGTTTCAGTTGATCGCGAACCGCCATGATATTCGACGGCTTCAGGCGACGGTGTACGAACGACTTGCCATGAACGTACGCCAGAGCGTCCAAAGCAGGCTCCAGCATTTCGCGTGCTTCTGCTGGCGTGAGTGGCCGTTGGGGAAGAATCTGCGCCAGGTTCTCTTCAGCGTATTCCATCACCACGTAAAGCAGGCTCACGTTATCCAACTGGCAACGTCCCTTCTCGAAAAGCCGAAGCAAGTGAGGATGGGACAGGGTCGCGGCCAATTCCCACCGGGAAAGCTGGATTTCGATGTTCGCCGGATCGGCAGGAATGAGTTTAATGGCGGCTTTCTGCGGTTCCCGCCCGCGACGTTCCGTAAGGAACACGGCGCAACGTTCCGAGCCGCCCAGATACTGGCGCAGGGGAAAGCTGCTATTGACAACCTGGCCCTCCCACTGCCTCCAAGCCCGGGTCATCTTAGTCCCTGTATGTCCACTGGTCTGCATCACCGCTATTGTAAGCGACCAACCAGCTGTGTGGGCGGAGCTTTTTGGGCCGGAAGGAAAAATTTTGTAATTGGATAATTTAGGAATTGGGTGATTTAGGAATTGGGTAATTTAGGAATTGGCCGATTTTTGGGAGGGTCGCGTTTTCAATTGCACAGTTGTGCGACTACACAATTACTCCAACCAGCTATGCCGATTCGTTTCGCCATTTCGTATCCTGTTGCTGCATGATTCCGTAGCACTCACATGCGGCGTCTTCTAACTGGGTCCGGTCAACAATTTTGACGTGTCCGCGTTGGTAAGTGATCAGACCCGCCTTCTGCAGCATGCCAGCGGCAACGGTGACGCTGGCCCGACGCGTGCCTAGCATGTGCGCCAGAAATTCCTGGGTCAAAGGTACGAGGTGGGAGTCGATGCGATCCTGGCACATCAGGAGCCAGCGTGCCAGCCTTTCGTCCACTTCGTGCAGTCGATTGCAGGCCGCTACCTGTGTTCCCTGCATGGCCAGAATCTGCACATAGCGTTGCAGCCGATTGGCCAGAATTGGACATTGGCGAATAAGTTGCGCCATCTCCCGGCTGGCCACTCTGAAACCGGTGCCCTCAATCTGGACCACCGCTCGGGTTGGACCGGTGCTGAAACCCACGATAAGCGGCAAACCTACGAAGCCTTCCCTGCCGGTCAACCCCACTTCCACGCTTTTCCCGTCGCTCAGGACGCTTAGAATCGAAGCCATTCCCATGTTCAAGAAATAGCCAAACTTAATGGGCTCTCCTGGTTCATGCAAGAGATCGTAGGCCCTCAGGTCAACGAACGTTAGCCGCGGAAAGATCAACTCGCCTTCTTTCGGGGGCAAGCTGAGCAGAATCTCATTCTGAATCGGCTGTCCATCTATGGCAGGAGAGGCGCGACCATCGGACCTCGAACGTGCGCGGATTGTAGGGTTAGCCATAACGGCTCCTTACGAACGACGATAACCGTCTGGTTTCGCAAGGAACCGTCGCCAAGAAGGGTACGGCGGAAGATGCGTCAAAAGACTCCTTGAGACTACTCCTTTATTGCTGTGTTTACTAGGAAACGACGATCTGGGCTATCTGGGGCTATTTCGGGCGAGAGAGGCATGAGTTAGGCACACACAGACGCTCGCGAAGCAGCACAGGCCTAGCCTAACTTCCGCATTGTTCTGGGCAAAATCCTTTATTGGCGTGGACTTACGATTTCGTTCCGTCACTATGTAGCGGTCTCGTGCCAGGTTTTAACCGGTTTCATAACCTCCATTGGAATCCTGAGCGTGGCGTAGATTTCCTTGTGTACCGGCTCCGGGGTGGTGGCTTTGCGGATCTTTAAGATCTTCCCGTCCACAGTCCGCAGAACTACGGTGACGACCTGGTGAGTGCTGAGTTGCTGGCGCAGGGTCGACCACGAGGTATGGAGGTCGCGGTCCAGGAATCGCTTCTCGATCGCCGCCAGCAGATGGTAAGCCAACACACAAAGGAAGATGTGGGTCTGGGTACGATCTTGCAAATGATGGAAGATGGGCCGCTCCAGCAAGGGACTCTTCATGGCACGGAAGGCGGCTTCCACCCGCGTCAGCAACATGTAGGTGCGCCAGATCTCATCGCCCGTTAGATCCTGGCGGTCGGTCTTCAGCACATAGCCGCCGTCCAATTTTTCCGCGATCGCTTTCTTGTCGATGTCCTCCTGCCAGGAGAAGCTGCTGCGCTCGGCGTCATACTCGAACCGGTAGTAGCGTGCCACTCGCGGGTAGCGCTCTTTGAGCCGGCCTATGGCCTGGTGGATCTTCTCCGGCTTTTTCAAGTGCCCCTTCTCCACCCGTGTTTTTAATGCCGCCAGATCCTGCTTCAACCGCTGCTCCTGTTTTTCGCGGATGGCCTGGTCCTTGGCCTCGCGTCCTGCGCTGACGCAGAGAAGGTACACTTCGTTCCCCTTCTGCCGACGCTTGATTCGAACCTGCGATTTCTTCTGCTCCGGATTGCGCGGCGATGGGGCGCGGATCACCTCTTCCCACTCGTCGTCTTTCTCGAACTCCTCCAACCAGAGATTCCTCTCCGACTGTCGGCTGGCCACCAGGTAGTGATGCCCTCCGGCTCGAATCTGTTCCAGGTTCTCCTCATAGGCCATGCCCCGGTCTACCACCACGGTCGAGCCGAGTGTCTTGCCCGTTCGCTTCTCCAAACTTTCCAACATCTCTTTCACCGTGCTCCGGTCCTGGCGATTGCCCTCGAACACCTCGTGCGCTTTGGGAAACCCCTCACGATCCAGCACTAACCCCACCAGCACTTGCTTACAATCGGGCCGCTTATCGCGCGAATAGCCGCGCTTCGCCTGCGGGTTGCTCTCCGCCTGGCCCTCGAAATAGGTCGAGGTCAGATCGTAGAGATACAGCGTATCGTCGAGACGAAACAAGCTCTTCTCTCGTTCCCCCAGCTCGCGCTCGATTGATTCCCGATGGGGATGGAGCCGGTCCAGATTGCGATACAGGGCGTCGTCGTCCAATCGGGAAAAGTCTGTTCCCACAATGTCGGCCAGGGCGGTGTTACGAATCCAATCGGGCATGGCATGCTCGGACCGGGGACAGAGCAGACGGTTCAGCGTCATGGCTTCACTCAACCGGCAAGCGCGCTCCGACAGCCCGGCCGAACTTAAGATCTGGTTCAACCCCAATTGTTCCCACATCTGATGGCCGAACATGAACGCCTCCCGCCTCGCGGGCGGCTTCCATGCTCACTCGCTCGCTGTCGACGGCCACGGCTGCATCGGCGTTCCGAGCTGGGCTGCGAGGCAGCCGGACGCGACTTTCGTCCGCGCCGCCCTTTTTCGACCAGGGTTTCCATGGGCGCATCGGTGGGAGTGAGGGAGAGCTGGCCCGCCAAGCTGGCCTGAACTCGGTGCGCCAAGTTCAGCCAGTGCTCGCGCGGCGCCGGCGCCAGACTCCCCAGCGAGCAGAGGATGCGCTGCCGAGGACCCTTGGGAGTGTGGAGGGATTCAACCAGGAGATAGTTGTCGTAGGTTTTGTCCTTGTGAGTCTTGGTGGTCTTGCGGATGTACACAGGACACTACATATAGCATTTATATCAATGGATGCAAGTAAAATATTGATTACTATTCGTCACTATTCTGCGTCTATCGACAACCCGTGTTGAAGATACAGAACTTCTGTCGCGGAATTCGCGAAAATCAGCCAAACACCGCGGAAGTTAGGCTAAGATCCGCTTGACGAAATGACAGGAATAATAAACTTATCAGTGCCAGTAAACTCGTGCCGTTCCCGAATGCGCTGAGAGTTTTTTATCTCTACTGTAGCCGTGAGCCCTACCCTTGAAGATAGGGTCTTTTGATCGAGCGCCCAAGGGTCTGGGTGCGAACGGCTCTTTGGCCACTTTTTAGGGCTTCGACCTGTCTCCGCTTTGGGACCCACGGCTTGCGCCGTGGGCTGTATTCTGGCGCCGTTCGCGGCTAAGAGCGCGAACCTGTTCCACAGCGATTCACGAATTCCAGTTCGCGCACACACTCTGAGGCGCTGTTCCATCCACAATCTAATCTGTGTTCGCGAAGCCTTCGTCCGCAAGACCTGGGTCCGTCGAACACCTGCCTTGTTGGTGGATGAACGTATAATGATTTTCAAATTTTTCGCTCTTTCGAGG
>CATPCO010000702.1 GCA_955652925.1 uncultured Xanthobacteraceae bacterium
CATCCCGGCAAGAGGCCGCCGGCGGGATGGGGCAAGATAGGCGAATAGCGAATGGCGAATAGCCAATAGAGCAGCGCCAACGATTACTATGCGCTATTCGCTGCTCACTATTCGCGCGTCATAGCATGCAGGGAAAAGTCACGCTCGAGGATCACTTCGCCACCGAGGCGACGCTCGGCGATTCACAGCCGTTCGGCGCCCATGTCTGGCCGGAGCTGCGCTACCGCCTCCTGGATTTTCATGACCAACGGCTCCGCCTGATGGATGCGGCCGGTGTAGAAATCATGATCGCCTCCCTCAATGCGCCGGCGATCCAGGGGATTGCAAACAGCCAACGGGCCGCGGAGGTCGCGCGCGCAGCCAATGACATTCTGGCGGAGCAGATTGCAAGCCGGCGCGATCGATTCGCGGCCGTGGCGGCGCTGCCCATGCAGGATCCGGAGCTCGCGGCGCGCGAGCTGCAACGCTGCGTTCGCGATCTCGGAATGTGCGGCGCGCTGGTAAACGGCTATTCGCAGGTGGAAGGCTCGAACGTTCCGATCCATTATGACGTGACGCAATATCGTTCGTTCTGGCGGACTGTTTGCGATCTCGATGTGCCTTTCTATTTGCACCCGCGCCCGCCCGTGCCAGGCACTTTGCCGCTCTATGAGGGCCACTCCTGGCTGTTAGGGCCGACGTGGAGCTTTGCGGGCGACACTTCGCTGCACGCTTTGCGGCTCATCGGCAGCGGCCTGTTCGACGAGTATCCGCGCTTGCAGATCATTCTCGGTCACCTGGGCGAAGGCTTGCCGTTTTTTATCTGGCGCATCGACAACCGGAACAATTGGATGAAAGCCGCGCACAAATATGCCGCCCGCAAGCGCGTGGTGGATTATTTCCGCAGCAATTTCCATCTCACGACGTCGGGGCATTTCAGTACGCCTGCGCTCGTCAATGCGATTACCGAAATCGGCCCCGAGCGGGTCATGTTCTCGGTCGATTATCCGTTTGAAGATTTCAGCGACGCCGCCGAGTGGTTCGACAATGCGCAGATCAGCGAGGCGGATCGCCTCGCCATCGGGCGCACGAACGCACTCAAGCTGTTCAAGCTGGGCGGTGATGACCGCTCGGCCCTGTAGCCCGGATTGAGCGAAAGCGAAATCCGGGACACTTCTGTCCAGGCCCTCCCCGAGTTTCGCTCCGCTCAACCCGGGCTACTCGTGGGCTGGGCCCTCCCGTAAGCGGGGCGAGAACTTTAACCCCTTCATCTGCCGTCATTCTTGAAGCTTTAACCGCGGCGCCCCATATTTGGGCAGGACCCTCCGGGTTTTGGGAAAACCCAAATCCCGGCGGGCCTTTGAGGGGTGCCGAAAGGGCCCCCGTCAAAGTCGCTTGCGAGGGCTTTGAGACCATGTCGCGAGTTCCGTCTTTGTCCAGTCCGTTCCTGCTTGGATTTGACGAGATCGAGCGGGCACTTGATCGCGTATCCAAGGCTGCCGACGGCTACCCCCCGTACAATATCGAGCGGATTGCCCGCGAGAACGGCCAACCCGAGCGCCTGCGCATTACGCTGGCGGTTGCCGGCTTCACGCGCGATCAACTCGATGTGACGGTGGAGGAGAATCAGCTCGTTATCCGCGGCCGGCAGCAGGACGATAAACAGCGGCAATATCTCCACCGCGGCATTGCGGCACGGCAGTTTCAGCGCTGCTTCGTGCTCGCTGACGGCATGGAGGTCCTGAATGCCGACCTGAAGAACGGACTGTTGTCCATCGATCTCGCCCGGCCCGAAGCGGAACGGATCGTGAAGACAATCAGCATCAGCAACAGTGACTGAACCCGCCCAGGGCTCGACGCGTTATGGGAAAGGAGTCGAGTGCCATGACAAACAACGATATCACCTCCAGAGACACCCGAATTTCGCCTGAGGCGCTGGCGCTGCTCGGTGGCGGCAAAATCGCCTACGTCAAGACCATTCGCTCGGAAGACGTTCAGAGACAATTCCCGCAGGCGCCCCAGCTTGCGCCGGGGACCTTGCTTTATGCCCTGCACGCCGCCGACGGCACCCCGATCATGCTGACCGACAGCCGCGAGGCGGCGATCGCAAACGCGTGGAGCCAGGAGCTCGAGACGGTAAGCGTGCATTGAGCGCGCAAGCGCGCGAACAGCGAATGGCGAACAGGGAAGGCCTGGCCAGTCGCTATTCGCCACGCGCTTTTCGCTTGTCAAGCAGCACTCGCCGGCGGCAGGGCCAACACCGTATAGAGCGCTTCTGCGTCGCGTGAGCCGCGCAGTTTGCGCGCGGTTTCGGGGTCGCGCAGCAGTCTTGCGACGCGCGCGAGCGCCTTGAGGTGATCGGCGCCGGCGTTTTCAGGCGCAAGCAGAAGAAACACAAGGTCGACCGGCTGATCGTCGAGGGCTTCGAAATCGATCGGCCGGTCCAGGCGCGCGAACAGGCCGAACAAGCGGTCGAGCTTCGCGAGCTTGCCATGGGGAATGGCAATGCCGTTACCCACTCCCGTCGAGCCGAGCTTCTCGCGTTGCTGCAGAATCTCCAGGATTGTGCGTTCGCTTTGTCCGCTGAGCTCGGCCGCCCGCGCGGCCAGCTCCTGCAGCAGCTGCTTCTTGCTATTGACCTTCAACCCCGCAATTACGGAGTTCGGCGTAATGAGGTCGGTCAGTGGCATTCGCGTCCTTTGTATTTCCCTTGGGATTGCCCTTGATCAAGCATCCGGCAAACAGGCCGAGCGGGAGGCTTCTCCATCACTTTGCGTCGCGCGACCCGGCATGATCCCTGTGCCGGCGCTTGTAGCGGCGCAGGCGTTTTTCCATCCGCACGGCCGCCTGATCGGCGCTCGCATAGGCATCGGGTGCGAACGCATCCACTTCAAGCACAACGCCGGAATCGAGATGGATAACGCAATCCGTCCGGAAGCCGAAGCCATCCTTTTCGACCGTCACATGGCCGGAGAACCCGCCGTCGAAATACTTGGCGGTCGCCTCCAACACGCGTGCGCTGATCCTCGCACGTAACGCCTCCCCAAGATCGATGTTCTTGCCCGATACGCGCAACGCCATGATGCTCTCCGCTCGATCGGCGCCGCCGCGGCGCATCTGCCGCGCCCGGCGAGGTCCGTATACTCCACGAGCTTACGTCAGGAAGGGGTGTTCAGGGACGCTTGCTTTTCCCGTCTTCGCTGCACTGAGGAGGGAATCCGCATTGCCTCACGATACTTTGCGACAGTGCGGCGGGCAATGTCGATGCCGGCGGCGTGCAGCCGTTGCACAATGGTGTCATCGGAAAGGACGTGCTCGGCGGCTTCCTCATTGATCAGCTGGCGAATGCGGTAACGCACCGCTTCCGCCGAATGGGCTTCTCCGCCGTCTGCCGCCGCAATCGCGGAGGTAAAGAAGTATTTCAGTTCGAAAATACCGCGATTGGTCGCCATATACTTGTTGGCAGTGACGCGGGAAACCGTGGACTCGTGCATACCGATCGCGTCAGCGATCGTCCGCAGATTGAGCGGTCGCAGGTGCTCGACACCGTGAGCGAAAAAGCCGTCCTGCTGACGCACGATCTCAGTCGCAACCTTCAGGATCGTCTTCGCACGTTGTTCAAGCGCGCGTACGAGCCAAGTCGCAGTTTGCATGCAATCGGCAAGGTAGGTTTTGTCGTGCTCGGTTTTTGCCGATTTGACGATGTCGGCGTGATAATCCTGGTTGACGAGCACGCGCGGCAGCGTGTCCGAATTGAGCTCGACCGTAAAGCCACCGTCCGGCCGGGAGCGCACGAATACATCGGGGACGATTGGCTGCACGACCACGGATCCGAAGGCTAACCCGGGCTTGGGATTGAGCCGGCGGATCTCGGCGATCATTTCGACGAGGTCTTCCTCGCTGACGGCGCAGATTTTCCGCAACCCGGAAAGGTCGCGTTTGGCCAATAGATCGAGATGTTCGACCAGCGCCTGCATGGCAGGATCAAAGCGGTTGCGCTCCCGCAGCTGGATGGCAAGGCATTCGCCGAGGTTGCGTGCGCATACACCGGAAGGATCGAAGCCCTGCAGAATCGCGAGTACAGCCTCGACCTCTGCGCGGCCTGCGCCGAGCTTCTCCGCGACCACGTCGAGCTCCGCGTTGAGGTAGCCGGCCTCATCGACCATGTCGATGAGATATTGGCCGATCATGCGCCGCACCGGATCGCTGATGGAGAGCGTCAGCTGCTCTGCCAGATGGTCCGCCAGCGTCTTTTCGGCCGAGACATGCGCTTCCAGGTTGTAATCATTTCCATCCCGCCGGCCGCTGCCGATCCCTGCCCATTCTGAATAGCGCGGGGGATCTTCACCGTTCGATTGGGCGCTTGCCGTTTCGCCCTCTGCGGGTGCGAACTCCTCGGCCTCGGGCTGCGAGCCCGCCGTTCCATCACCCGGCCGATCCCCCTCGACCCAGGTTGATTGGATGCCCTCACCCAATTGCGTTACCGCGTCACCAGCCGACGGTTGACCGGTATCGCTTTCATCCTCGCCGAGATGTTGCAGAAGCGGGTTGCGTTCGAGCTCTCCTTCAACATAGGTGGCAAGCTCGAGATTGGAGAGCGCCAGCAGCTTGATGGCCTGCATCAGCTGCGGCGTCATGACGAGCGCGTGGCTCTGCCGGAGTTCTAGCCGCTGGGTCAACGCCATCGGGTACGCGCTCTGACTTCTTACGAAGACTTAAAGCCCACCGCCGGTCGGGCGGGTGCTCAAATGGTCCGATTCTTGCTTTCTGCTTAGCCGGTTCTAGGGCTGCTGTATACCGCCCCAATACCGTCGTCGTTAATTATTGTGAGGAAAAGGCCAAGAAAGGATCGGCGAAAGGCTCGATCAAGCCCGGAAATTCTCCCCCAGATAGAGGCGGCGAACCTCGGGGTCGTTGACAATGTCGTCCTTGCGTCCCTCCATCAGGACCTTGCCCAAATAAATGATGTAAGAGCGGTCGGTCAGATCGAGCGTCTCGCGCACATTATGATCGGTAATCAGCACGCCGATCCCGCGGGTGGTGAGGCGTCGTACGAGCCTCTGGATTTCGACCACTGCCTTAGGATCGATGCCCGCAAAGGGTTCATCAAGCAGCATGTAGTTCGGCCGGCTTGCAAGTGCCCGGGCAATTTCCACCCGGCGGCGCTCGCCGCCGGAGAGGGCAATCGAGGGCGTTTTGCGATGCCGGGTGATCTCGAACTCATCGAGCAGCGCCTTGAGCTCGGCCTCGCGCCGGCGGCGGTTCGGCTCCACGACTTCGAGCACGGCGCGAATGTTGTCTTCGACGTTGAGGCCGCGAAAGATCGAGGCCTCCTGCGGCAGGTAGCCGATGCCCAGCCGCGCCCGCTGATACATCGGAAGGTGGGTCACGTCGCAGCCGTCGAGCTCAATCTGGCCGCGATCAGCCTTGATCAAGCCAGTGATCGAATAGAACGCGGTGGTCTTTCCCGCCCCGTTGGGGCCGAGCAGACCAACAGCTTCGCCGCGACGGACGTAAAGACTCACCCCGTTAACGACCGTGCGGCCGCCATAGGTCTTTTCCAGGCCATGGGCGGCGAGATAGCCCTGCTGCGGCTCGCGCCGGGGGGAAGGCGCCTCGTTGCGCCTGCGTGATGCAGCGGGCTTGGCTGCCTGGCGGCGGGCCCCGATCGGCTCGTCCACAGTGGCCATATCGCGCCAGCTGCCATTCCCGCTTCTGATCCCGGTTTTGGGGCTCGGCCGGGCGGGACGGCGGTGTCGAAACAACGCAATGATGTTGAGCACGCCTTTGCCTCGAAGCCCGATTGATCCGACCACCCGCCGGTGTTGCAAATTATCAGGGCGGAACGGGAAGCCGCATCATTTCTTCTCGGAGGCGCGCGCGGCCGATGGAAACAGCCCCTCAACGCGCCCTCCGTCCATTCTGGAAACGCCGGTGGTCAGATCAACCACAAGCCGGTTTCCGCGGAGGATA
Source organism: uncultured Xanthobacteraceae bacterium (assembly GCA_955652925.1). Classification (GTDB taxonomy): domain Bacteria; phylum Pseudomonadota; class Alphaproteobacteria; order Rhizobiales; family Xanthobacteraceae; genus VAZQ01. The sequence continues at coordinate 5,953 of CATPCO010000702.1, forward strand.
TCGTTTCCGCGCGTGACCACAACATTGCCCACAAGTGTGACCGTGTTCTCGCGCATGTTGAAGGTTGCGCTGTCGCCGGTAGCGTTTTGATCCTTCTGCACAACAGTGACACCGCCCTTGGCCTCGATCCGCCGAATCTGATTCTGCCCCCCTGCCCCCGGATCGGGGACTTTGGCGCTGTGATTGCCCGCCTCTTGCTCATAGTAAACCTGAAGCACCTTGCAACGCATTTCGGTGTCGCCCTGAAACACCTGGACGTCACCGCTGAACGTGGCGAGCTTGTCCTTCTCGCGTACTTCAAGGGAGGCTGCCTGGATCTTTACCGGCTGATCGCGGTTCTGCGAAAAGCCTTGCAAGGCATTCGGAACGCCCTGATTTTTCTGCGTGGTTGCGGGTTCGGCGCAGGCCGCGCGCGCGCAAACAAGGACCAGCGCGATGGCTGCGAGAGCGAGTTTCCGGCACCTCACGCCTGTCATCGACCGCGCGCCTCCAGCCGCGGAGCAGCCGAGGCAATCAGCTCCACGTTCACCCCGCGTTCGAACCGGATCACATCTCCGCCGTCGAGCACTTCCATGCGGTTGGCGTTAACGGTCGCCGTCGATGTCTTCACGTAGACCGGTTTCTCGGAAGTGATCTTGTTGCCCCGAATGTCGAGAAGCGCCTCGCTCAAGAGCGCTTCGTAGCCGTTCGAGGAGGTGACCACGATGTGGTTGGTCAGGGTGAGCTGCTCCGACTTGCTGTTGTAGAGGCCGTTCTGCGCGGTCGTGTCGAACACCGCCTGGTCCTGCATTTCCATGGTGGCATGAATGCCCTGCAATTCCACCAGATCGGGCTTGGTGACATCCTGGCCGGCGGCTTGTGCCGTGAGATCATAACGGCGGTTATCGCGGGTAAAGCCGGCAATGTGCGGCTGCTGCATCATGATCTTGGTTCCGGAAACCACCACCGAGCCGAGATCGACCGGGAGCCTGGAGAGCGCGCGCAACGGCTTGATCACGGCTGAAAAAGCAAAACCTCCGATGATGACGGCAACCACTGCTGCCGGAATTGCAATCCGCAGGGCGCGCACGTGGCGGCTATGCCGGCGCGCGGCGCGGAAAGCACGATCCCCGTTCACCCGCGCGGCAGGCGTGAATGTCGCTCGCCCTTGGATGTCGGAAAGTGCGGTCACGCTGGCGTCCCCCGCAGCGCCGCCCGAAAGGAGAATCAGGCGGTCCCCATCGCATCATACCCGTTCGCCGCCCCATAGTCGCCCCCAAATGTGGCCCGGGCGCGGCATGATGCCCGATCGGTCTGATCGAAAAAACAGCAGCGTGCCAACAAGTTAGGAGTGGGCGAAGATATCCTCGCCGGCCCAGCCGGCAAGATCGAGCCGCGCCCGGTCGGGCAGGAAGCGGAAACAGGCCTCGGCAAGGGCGCTGCGCCCCTCGCGCGCAAGGATCGCATCGAGCCTCTCCTTGAGCGCGTGGAGATGAAGCACATCGGAGGCGGCATAGGCCACCTGCGCGTCGCTCAGCGCCTGCGCGCCCCAGTCGGTAAGCTGCTGCTGCTTGGAGAGATCGATGCCGAGGATCTCGCGCACGAGATCCTTGAGGCCATGCTTGTCCGTGTACGTGCGCGCCAGGCGCGAGGCGGTCTTGGTGCAATAGACCGGCGCGGGCATGACACCCAATCCCAGCTGCAGGGCAGCAAGATCGAAACGGGCGAAGTGGAAGATTTTGAGAATGGCGGCATCGGCCAGGATCTTTGTCAGATTGGGGGCATGATGCTCGCCCGGCGGGATCTGAACCACGTCGGCCGATCCGTCGCCGGGCGAGATCTGCACGACGCACAGGCGGTCGCGATGGTGGTCGAGCCCCATGGTCTCGGTGTCGATCGCCACCGATGCGACCCGGTAGCGCGAGAGATCAGGCAGATCGCCGCGATGCAGGCGGATGGTCATTGCGTGTCCGGGACCGATCGTTGTTCAGAAGCCCGATATAAGGACAGGTGTTGCGCAGAAGCTCAAGATCGCTCGACAACATTTTGATGCGTGGGATGTCCGCGGCCGGCGGAAGCCGACATTAGGCCCCTGGACGACAATTTCGCGTTTTGACCCCACAGCAGAATGTCATTCGCTCGCGACAAGGCGTAGTTTCAAAACGCTGACTTCTCCTATGCTCTCCTTGGCATACCTAAAGGGAGGACAACAATGAAAGCCCCATGGACCGTAGCGTTATCAATGCTGGTAGGCATCGCACTCGGCGCCGCCGCTATGCAAACACTCCACGCGCAAGCTAAGCCAGCCGTCTACATGATCGCGATAAACGAGGTCAGCAATCAGGAGGGCTATACGAAAGAGTACGTTCCACCGGCACAAAAGTCGGTCAAAGATCATGGCGGGGTATACGTGGCGGCTGGACCGGGAACGCAGGTTACTGGAAACCTACCAAATGGGCCCGTCGTCATTCTGCGTTGGGAGAGCATGGAGGCGCTACAGAGTTGGCGCAACTCGCCAGAGTTCCAAGCCGCGCTCAAGATCGGCGAAAAATACGCTAAGTACAATATTATTGCCGTAGCCGCGGTAAAGTAGGAGGGCTTGAGGAGATCGCCCGCCGCGCCAAGCGCAAGCTCGAAGCGATCAACGCCGCAAGCCGATTGGACGATTTGTCGATACCGCGATCGAATCGACTGGAGAAGCTCAAGGGCGACCTGAGGGACTTTCATTCGATCCGGATCAACGATCAGTGGCGAGTGATCTTCAAGTGGATCGACGGCGAGCCTCACGAGGTACGGATCGTGGATTACCATTGAGGAGAGACGCGATGGGTCGGAACGAGTTTGCGCCAGTGGCGCCCGGCGAAATGCTGAAAGAGGAATTTTTGGCGGAGTATGGTCTCTCGCAGAACCAGCTCGCGAAAGCGGTCGGGATTTCGCCGAACCGGATTGCCGAGATTGTCAACAATCGGCGCCGCATCACGGCCGACACCGCGCTCCGGCTCAGCCTGTATTTCGGCAACGGCGCGGAGTTTTGGCTCAATCTGCAAACCCATTACGATCTGAAACTGGCGCGGCGGAATCTGAAGCCCGAGGACGCCAAGCGGATCAAGCCGCGTCGGGCGGCGTGAGCGGCGCGTTTGATCGTGCGAGCTTCGAGCCTCACGCCCTGGCCGCCGATCGTCACCCGCAAGTTGGAATTGTCCTTGACGAGGTCATGATCCCTGCGACCAGGCGCGCGGTGCTCCTCCGCCTCGGCTGCGGCTGTGCGGTCACCGCCATCATCATTCGCCCGCAATGCCTCATCAGCAGACACGGCCACAGGCTTCTCGTCCCAGACGACGAAAGAAGCGACGATGCTTTGCTCGACCTCATCATCAACAAAGGTCTGGACTAGCCGATAGGCCAATCCCTGAGGCTTGGGGGCCATGTTGTTCTTGGCATGCAAAAACAGGATTCGTCCCTCGTTCTCCGTGTCCTCAATCACCGCAAATGCCGCCCGCGGAGCACCAACGAAGGCAATAGAGCCTATGAACCGATGCAGTGCCTTGGCGGATTTGGAAAAATGCGTGATGGACAGGATTGCGACATTGAGGCGGGCCGCCATTTCACTGAGCGGCTCCAGCACGCCGCGGACATCGGTATTCTTGTGGCCATCAGCCTTGCCCATGTAGGAACTGATGGGATCGATGATCACCAAAACAACATCGCCAATCTCAGCGATCTTTTGTTCCAGCAACGCAAGATCAGCTTGAAGATTGAAGCTGCGGCGGCCTTTGCCGTCCTCTGGAAGGACCGCGCTAACGATATGAACACGCTTTAGGTCTGCGCCTGCCGCGATCAGGCGCGGCACCACGGTATCATCAGCGCCATCTTCGGCATTGAGGATGATCACGTTGCCACGCGGCGCACGGCCTTCACCGCAAGGCCACTCACCGCCACGCGATATGATGGCGGCAATGTAGACCGAAAGCTGGCTTTTCCCATCGCCCGGCTCACCTGCGATGGCGGTGTGCTTGCCGCGAGCGATTCGTCCTGGCCAGAGATATTCGATCCGCTTTGGTTGAATATTTGCCGCGCAGCGGGACATGAGATGAGCCCTTTGCCCTTGATTAGGCTCACCACTCGTTTCAGAAACGATACCAGCCCTGCGAAGCGCCTCCCCCACATAATCGTGGCTCTCGCGCTCATTCATGGCGTGCAATTGCCTTTCAGCTTCGCAATCCGTCGATTGATTTCCGCCTTTGCTGCCGCGTCACAGTGACTCAGCCGCTCGATGTTGGCGGGCTCA
>CATPCO010000703.1 GCA_955652925.1 uncultured Xanthobacteraceae bacterium
ATAATGCCGGCCATGCTCGCGCCCGCGCGTGATCGTGACCGCGCGCGCCTTTGCATCAATGCTGTTTTCGACGAGCTCCGCGATCGCCTTGAGCGGGCTGCTCTGGGAGAGCGCGATGATGGTGATCGCGTTCCAGTCGTCGCCGATCTTGAGCTTCCCGCGCGCCTGGCGGGACTTTTCCAGCGTGCTGCTTCGGTTCACAGCGGATCCGGCAACTACGGCAGATACTGCCGGATTTTTGCCAGCAGTTGGCGTGGGCTAAAAGGCTTGGGCACGAAATCATCACACCCAGCCGCCCGTGCCTTTTCCTCGTCTCCGCTCAGCGCGTAGGACGTCACCGCAATCACCGGAATGGCGGAGAGCGCGGGATCCGCTTTGATGCGGCGCGTCGCCTCGTAGCCGTCCATGACCGGAAGCTGAATGTCCATCAGGATCAAGTCCGGGCGCTGTTTGGCTACCGCAGCGAGCGCCTCCTCGCCATTCTCGGCTTCCATGACCTCGTAATCGGTGGCGGTGAGCAAATCACGCACGATCTGGCGATTGTCCTCCTGATCCTCGACCACCAGGATGCACCTGCTCATGCCTGCCTCGCTTGCTGCTCCACTTGCACCGGGAGCGTAAAGGAGAATGTCGATCCTTGGTCCGGCGCCGATTCCAGCCAGATTCGTCCACCATGCATCTCCACAATGTGCTTGGAGATCGCAAGGCCAAGACCGGTGCCGCCCTTCCGCTTGGTGATGGAATTGTCGGCCTGCTGGAATTGCTGGAATAGCTTGGCTTGATCGGCTTTGGAAATGCCGGGACCGGTATCATGCACAGCTACCTGGAAGGAGCCATCGGCACTCGAGGCCTTGATCGCAACCTCCCCCTGATCGGTAAATTTGATCGCATTGCCGACGAGGTTGAGCAACACCTGGGTGATGCGGCGTTCGTCCCCCCGGCCGGCCGGCAGATCGGGAGCAAGCTCGACGTTCAAGGCAACCTTTTTCTCCGTTGCCAAGGGCTCGACCAGGCTGAACACGGTCTGCACGACATTCTTGAGCGAATAATCGGCAAGGGAGAGGTTGAGCTCCCCTGCCTCGATCTTGGAGAGGTCAAGCACGTCGTTAATCAAGCCGAGGAGGTGCTTGCCGTTGCTCTCGATGCGTTGAAGGACGGTGCGCATCTTCTCCGGCGTCTCCCCATAAACGTTGTCAACAATGAGCTCGGTATAGCCGAGGATGGCGTTGAGCGGCGTTCGCAGCTCGTGGCTCATATTGGCGAGAAACTGCGATTTGTGCTGGCTTGCTTCCTCAAGCTGGCGGCTTTTTTCCTCAAGCTCAGCCGTACGCTGGCGCAATTCGTTGAGCAGGCGCACGTTCTCGATGGCGATCACGGCCTGGGCAGCGAAGCTCTTGACCAGCTCGATTTGCTTCTGCGTGAACGGGCGCACCTCCTGGCGATAGACCACGATCACCCCGATCAGCTCATTCTGCTTGAGCATCGGAGCACTGAGAACAGTGCGATAGCCGCCGAGCTTGACGGCGGAAACGACGAATGAACTGCGCCCGGCGTAACCCCGCTGCTTGGTGATATCGACGATCTGGGCGACCTGCTTGGTCCTTGCCGCGCGCCCCAGGCTGGTATCGGGATGTGGATGAACGACGGGGGTGCTGGTACGCGCCCGCGCGTATGCTGGGGGCGCACTATGCATCGCGACGACACGGAAGCCTTCGCCCTCGGTGAGGTAAAGCGTTGCGAATTTCGCCTCACAAAGCCTGGTCGCATTCGCCAGGATGGATTGGAACACGGGCGCGAGATCGCCGGGCGACCCGCTGATGATCCGGAGCACTTCCGCGCTCGCAGCCTGCTGCTCGATCGCCTCATCCCGCTCCTGCGCAAGCTGCGCAATCTTCCTGTCTGCGGAGGCAGCAGGGGCCGCAGAGCGCCGCGCTCGTACGGGCTTCGTGCCGCGTTTGCGTTGAGCTGTCGTGCTGCTGCGCGACCTCATGGCTCGATCGAATCACCTTTCCTTGGCGCAAGTCTAGTAGCAATCGCGGGTAGCCAGTCGAGCTGAAATCCAACCCGCTATTTCGAGTTGGCAATTGTCGCCAGGATTGGCGCAAGGCGCTCCATGTCCTTGCGGATATACCGGTCAAAATCGGCCAGGCCGATGCTCTGGGGCGCAACGCCCTGCACCCGCATCTTTGCCTGCAGCTCGGGATCACGCCCCGCTTCGGCGATCACCGCATTGATAATTTTTAGAACCGCGGACGGTGTCTTTGCCGGAGCCAGGAAGCCGTACCAGGTCGCGTTGCGGTAATCGATATTGGCTGAAACCGCGGTCGGGACTTCGATCGACTCGTGCATGGGTTCGCCGGCCGCAACCGCAAGCGCGATCAAGCGGCCGTCCTGGAGGAGGGGCAGCGTGAAGGCTGCGGGCGCAAAGGTCGCCTCAATCCGGCCGCCGAGGAGATCAGCGATAATGGTCGAGCTCACCGTATAGGGGACGTGCACCAGCTGGATGCCGGTCTGCAGCGCGAAATAGGCGCCCGCGAGATGTGTAGCCGTGCTAATGCCGGCTGAACCATAGTTGATGCTGCCGGGCTTGGCTTTGGCGAGATCAATAAACTCGCGTAGCGTATGCACGCCGAGCGAAGGAGCCACGGTGACAAGCGTCGGCGCGTCTGCGATGAGCGAAATGCCGGCGAAATCCCCCACCGGATCGAACGGGAGGTTTTTGTTCAACGTCCCCAGGATAGCGTGCCCGGAATTGGCCAGCAAAATAGTGTAGCCGTCGGCCGGCGCGCTCGCGACGGTCTGAGCTCCAATGAGCCCGCCGGCACCCGGACGATTCGCGATGATGACTTGCTGGCCAAACCGCTTCGACAGACTGTCCCCGAATAGCCGCGCGAGGATGTCGATGGTGGTCCCCGCCGTGATCGGAACCACGATGGTAATTGGGCGCGACGGATAGTGCTCCTCCCCGCCTGCGCGAACGCCAAGCGCGAGCGCCAGCGCCAAAACCACCGCACCGAGCTGCGCAAGCCTCATCGCGGGTGCTCGCATCAGGCGAGAATCACGGCCCGCACGGGGGACGCTTCCGCTCCGACGAGCTTGAGCGGAAGCGCGACCAGTGTGGCGCGCTCGCCGGGGATGCGGTCGAGGTTGTTGAGATAGGGCAGGGTGACGATACCCGCTTCGCTCAGTGAGCGCGAGGCGTTGAAGACGCGTGGCGCGCCCGGCTCGTCCACCCCATGATAGAAGTCATAGCCCACCAGCACCACGCGTTTTTCGATGCACCAGCGCGTTCCATCCGAGCGCAAATAGGGTGAGCGTTTCTCCCATTCGTTCATCATGTAGGTCTTGTTGACGTCGGTGCGCAGGAGGAGCCGGTCGCCCGGCCGGATGATTGCTCCGGCCGCCTTGTCCAGCTCGCCGGCAGTGATCGCCCCACCGGGGACCAGATGGCGCAAATCGGCAATCACGGCGTCGCCGGTGAAGGTTTCGAGCGGCAGATCCTGCACCTGCCTGCCGCCCGGCACATTGTGCTCCGGTGCGTCGATGTGGCTCCCCGCATGCAGACGCATGTGCACGCCGCGCACGATCTGCCCCGCGCCTCCGGGCGCATCATGCTCCTTGAGAACCTCCATCTGAAACTGCAGGTCCTTCTTGAACCCCGGCGGGGTGCGCATCTTGAATTTCGAATCGTCAAGCTCCAGGCTGATATCGATGATTTGTTTGATTGCGAGCGGCATGGCATGTCCTCGGGCGATCAGGAAACCATGCTGCCAAATGGGATGGGGTCAGGCAAGGAACCGGTAGGTTGGGTCGAGCTTGCGAGACCCAACATCGGCGCGCTGTCACGAATGTTGGGTCTCGTGAAGAACTCGACCCAACCTACGCAACGCCGTCCTTGCCGATTTTGTGGCCGCGTCTTGCAACCTGTTAAACGGGGTGCGCTGATGCTGCATTTTGCTTACGCGAGCAACATGAGCCGGGCGTTGATGCAGGCGCGCTGCCCCGACGCGCACGCGCTCGGCACCGCCACGCTTTCCGGCTGGCACTTTGTGATTGGGCCGGACGGATATGCTTCTGTGATCAGGCAGCCGGGCGGACGCGTGCACGGGGTGTTGTGGCGGCTCAGTGCGCGCGACGTCGCGGCTGTCAACGCTTATGAGAGCGTCCAGTCCGGCCTTTATCTCCTGCGCACATTGATGGTCCGCAACGGCAAACGGAGTGCGCCTGCGCTGGTCTACGTTGCGCGGCGGCAGGGCAAGGGCATGCCGCGTCCGGGCTATCTCGATGCGGTCATCGAAGCCGCCCTCGATTGGAACTTGCCGCCGCCTTATGTCCGCTCGATTGCACGCTGGTCGCGCTCGGGCTTGTGCGGCGCGCATGCGAAAGAGACGGGCGAGGCCGGATGAACGTTATTCGCCATGTGCGGATCCGTGGCCGAGTTCAAGGCGTGGGCTTCCGCGCCTGGGTGCAATGGAGCGCGCTCGACCGCGGCCTCGAAGGTTGGGTGCGCAACCGGCGTGACGGATCGGTCGAAGCCGTGTTCTGCGGCGAAGCGAGCGTGGTGAGTGAAATGGTCAGTGCGTGCCGCCGCGGACCCTCGGGCGCATGGGTCGATGCCCTTGATGAGCGCGAAGGCTCACAAGTCGATCTGGATTTGCGCCGGCCCGGGGAGCGATTTTCCGTCGTGCTGGCGGCCTGACCGTGCCGGCTCATCCTGGCGCCGCGGCTTTGTCAAAGACCCCACCGAATTCATCCCGCAGGGCCACATCTAACTCTCGCAGAGTGGCGCGGCGGCCGAGGTCAGCGAGACTGGTTACGCCATAACGTGGCTCGGAAATTCCACAGGGAATGATGCCCCCATAGTGGGAAAGATCGCAGTCGACATTGAGCGCGATGCCATGGAGCGTAATCCAGTGTTTGATCCGCACCCCGATGGCGGCGATCTTGTCCTCGTAGCCGGGCCCCTTTCCCGGCCGGCGGACCCAAACCCCGATGCGGCCCGCGCGCCGCTCCCCGGTGACCCCGAACCGAGCAAGCGTGCGGATGATCCATTCTTCGAGGCCGGCGACGAACCGGCGCACGTCGGGGCCGCGGCGCTTGAGGTCGAGCATGACATAGGCCACACGCTGGCCTGGTCCATGATAAGTGAATTGGCCGCCCCGCCCGGCGGCATATACCGGCAATCTTGGCGCGATGAGCGCCTGCGGCTTCGCGCTGGTGCCCGCGGTGTAAAGTGGTGGATGTTCGAGCAGCCAGACGAGTTCGGGCAAGGTGCCGTTCGCGATAGCGGCAACGCGCTTGTCCATGGCCGCGAGCGCCGCGACATAGGGCACGGGATCACGGCTGATCTGCCATTCCACCCGCTCTGCGACCGGCACCGCCCGCGTCGCCAAATCGTTTCGGTTGGTAATGATCCTGGACACAACCTTCTCATTCCTCCGGCTGGACGCACCGCCCGCGGCGGAATATCCGCGAAGCCCGGGCTTGCGGGCCTCTCGAATTGGTCTTTCGCGCTTGAGCGCAAGCACCCGACATTTGGGCAGTCGCGCATTTGCCAAAATGGCGGACGGCGGGCAACCCTTGTTCCTGTGGGGTCGATTTGTTACATCCTGGTTATCGCTCCGGCGCGAGGCAAGAGCCCCGCGTCCATCCCTGCGGTCGTGGCGGAATTGGTAGACGCACTAGCTTGAGGTGCTAGCGGGGCGACCCGTGGAGGTTCGAGTCCTCTCGACCGCACCAGCTCTCCACTGCTTTGCATGAA
>CATPCO010000704.1 GCA_955652925.1 uncultured Xanthobacteraceae bacterium
CACCCTAAGATTGCCGCCCGGGGGTGGAATCCCTCTGGATTTGCTCGGTCTGACTATCTCGCATTACCGCATTATCGAGAAACTTGGTGGCGGCGGGATGGGTGTCGTCTACAAGGCCGAGGACACCCGGCTTGATCGCTTTGTGGCTCTAAAGTTCCTGCCCGAAGAGGTGGCCCAGGATCGCCAGGCACTGGAACGGTTTCGCCGTGAAGCAAAGGCAGCTTCTGCTCTAAACCATCCCAACATTTGCACCATCTACGACATTGGCGAAGAAAAGGGCCAGGCTTTCATCGCCATGGAGTACCTGGACGGCGTGACCTTGAAGCACATGGTCATCGATCGTCCGCTGGACCTGGACACTCTGCTGGCACTCTCCATCGAGATAGCCGATGCGCTGGATGCCGCACACGCAAAGGGCATCATTCACCGCGACATCAAGCCGGCGAACATTTTCGTCACCGACCGCAGCCACGCTAAGATTCTGGATTTTGGCTTGGCGAAGGTGGCGCGAGCGAGCAACCAGCGGATTGAAGCGGCCGGGATAGCATCTGAAGCAACGGCGGGAGTCAGCGCAGAGCACCTCACCAGTCCCGGCAGCGCCGTGGGCACGGTCGCCTACATGTCGCCTGAGCAGGTGCTGGGGAAAGATTTGGACGTCCGCACTGACTTGTTCTCGTTCGGCGTGGTGCTCTACGAGATGGCAACCGGCATCCTGCCATTCAAAGGCGATACAGCCGGCGCTATTCACAACGCGATCCTGAACCGGGCACCCGTAGCTCCGGTGCGGCTGAACAGCGAAGTTCCGGTGGAACTGGAGCGGATCATCAACCGGGCACTGGAGAAAGACCGAGAGTTGCGCTACCAGCACGCCTCGGAGATGCGGGCTGAACTGAAACGTCTGAAGCGAGAGACGGACTCGGCCAGGACTGTGGTGCCCGCAGTTGCAGACGAAGAGGCGGAAGCCTCCAAGGCGACTCTAGGCCGCACAGCAGACCTGGGGTCGAGCGGCAAGCTCAAGGTGGCTTCATCTTCCGTCCCAGTTATGAGATCCGAGGCGCCGCCGACTCGGAGCTGGGTAATCGTGGCGCCGATAGTTGTGGTCGCGGTAGCTCTAATAGCGGGGGTGTTGCTGTGGCGCTCGCGGAGAGGAGCGCGGTTAAGCGAGAAGGACACCATCATTCTAGCCGACGTCGCAAACACGACGGGCGATCCCGTGTTTGACGGTACCCTGAAGCAGGCGCTGGCGGCGGACCTAGAGCAATCGCCGTTCCTCAACGTCCTGTCAGACATCAAGCTGACGTCCACCCTACGATTGATGGGGCGCTCGCCTACGGAGCGAGTTACGGAACAGATGGCGAGAGAGATCTGTTTGAGGACTGGGAGCAAGGCTCTGCTGGCAGGCTCGATTGCCAGCATTGGCAGCCACTTCGCGATCGGCCTCAAGGCCATGAACTGCCAGACCGGCGATGCGCTTGGCACGGCCGAGTCGGAGGCGGATAGCCGGGAAAAGGTAATGCAGGCACTTGGTCAGGCGGCAACCACGTTGCGCGGCAAGCTAGGGGAATCGCTCGGCTCCGTCCAGAAGTTCGACAAACCACTGCAACAGGCGACGACCTCATCGCTCGAAGCCCTTCAGGCCTACAGTGAGGGCAGAAGACTACAGTACACAAACGGAGATGCCGCGGCGCTGCCTTTCTACAAGCGGGCCATCGAGCTGGACCCTAGTTTTGCGGCCGCCTACGCTGCGCTGGCAACTCGTTATTCGAACCTTGGCCAAGCGAGCCTTGCGATTGAAAACTATAAGAAGGCATACGAGCTGCGTGAGCGGGTAAGTGAGCGGGAGAAGTATTACATTTCAGCCCAGTACTATAGTTCTGTCACTGGAGAGGTGGAGAAGTCGAACCAGGAGTACGAGCTGTGGAGCAAAAATTATCCCCGTGACGATGTCCCTTACACCAACCTGGGGAACAACTTCGGTGTTTTGGGGCAATACGAGAAAGCCGCTGCCGAGGCACGAGAGAACTTAGCATTGGAGCCCAACGATGTAATCGCTTTTAGCAACTTGGCGGAGTATTATCTTGCGCTCGATCGCCTGGACGAGGCCAAAGCAACCTTCGAACAAGCGCGGTCGCGGAAGGTCGATGACCCGTTCCTACGGCTGTACATGTACTACCTGGCATTCCTTCAGAAAGAATCGGCAGGCATGCAGGAGCAGGTAAGTGCGCTCATGGGCAAGCCGGGAGCAGAAGATGTGCTGCTCTCCGCAGAGTCCGACAGCGAGGCTTACTATGGCCGGTTGCGAAAGGCGCGCGAGTTTTCCCAGCGAGCAGTGGAATCGGCAAAGCGCAACGATGCCAAGGAGACTGCCGCAATCTGGGAGGTTAACGCGGCATTACGGGAAGCGGAGTTCGGGAATACTGCCTACGCGAGGCAAGGAGTCAGGGCGGCTTTGGCGCTGTCTCAAGGGCGGGAGGTGAAGTTTTGGGCGGCCCTCACCCTGGCCCGCACCCGCGATGCTCCGCAAGCCCAGGCGCTGGCCGAGGAACTGGAGAAAGACTACC
>CATPCO010000705.1 GCA_955652925.1 uncultured Xanthobacteraceae bacterium
GGATTCCGGGTGCGCAGGCAAGTCGGCAGGGCCGACTTGCCTGCGCCCCGGAATGACGTCGAGGTGTTTATGAGGCAGTACAGTTAATCCCTCGGCGGCTTGAGGGATTGCCAAAATGAAAGCGCCCCGGAACCGGGGCGCTCCCTCCGATCAGTTGATCAAATCGGCTGCTTACGCAGCTTTCGCCTCGACCACTTTCGGCCGTCCGCCGCCGATCGGGATCACGCGCGTCTTCTTCGCCTCGGGGATCTCACGCACCAGATCGACGTGCAGGAGCCCGTTCTCGAGCGCGGCGCCTTTGACCTGGACGTAATCCGCGAGCTGGAACACGCGCTCGAAGGCACGTGCCGCGATGCCCTGATAAAGGACTTCGCCGCTCGTCTTCTCGTCCCTGGCCTGCTTCTCGCCCTTGATCGTCAGCGTGTTTTCCTTCGCTTCGATCGAAAGGTCGTTTTCGCCAAAGCCCGCAACGGCAATCGAGATCCGATAGGCGTTCTCGCCAGTGCGCTCGATATTATAGGGCGGATAGCCCGGGGTTGATTCAAACCCGTCGAGCATGGAGAAAAGCCGGTCGAAACCGACGGTCGAACGGTAGAGGGGAGCTAGATCGAAAGTTCGCATTGCATAACCTCCTGTTGAGCGAGATGCGTCTGGTGGTCCGCTCAAAGAGCCGGACCGCATAGTTATGCGCAGCCCCCTTGGGGCCTGCACAGCATCGATATGGGAAGCGAATTCGCCCGCCGCAAGAGGCATAAACGTTTGAAACCAAGGGATTTTTAGCTTACCAAGGATTAAGGAAAGCGGGCCTGACTGGACGGTTTCCCAGCGCCGGAAAAGCCCCAGGATTTCTTCCCGCCCATGACGCTCGTCTCCATTCCCGCCAACCCCGTGCCCGAGGGCGCCGTGGCGGGCAACTTGCAAACGCGTGACGGGGTATCGCTGCGGTTTGCGCGCTGGCCGCCCCCGCCCGGCCGCAAGGGCACGGTGTGCCTGTTTCCGGGCCGGGCGGAATTCATTGAAAAATATTTCGAGACCGTGCGCGACCTGCGTGCGCGGGGCTTTGCCGTGGCCATTCTCGATTGGCGCGGGCAAGGGGGATCGCAACGGGCGCTGAAGAATCCACGCAAAGGATACGTACAGAGCTTTTCACAATATCAGATCGATCTCGAAACCTTCGTGCATGACGTCGTGCTCCCGGATTGTCCGCCGCCGATATTCGCCCTCGCCCATTCCATGGGGGCGACGGTGCTACTGCGCGCCACTCGCGCGGGGGTGCGCTGGTTCGATCGCATGGTGCTCCTTGCCCCGATGATATCGCTCCCGGGCATGCGCCGGATGAAGGGCATACGCGCGCTGGTGAAGATGCTGCGCCTCATGGGCCTGGGATCGCTCTATGTCCCGGGGGGCGACGCCTCGGTTCTCCAGCAACGTCCTTTTGCCGGCAACCTGCTCACCTCCGATCCTGTACGCTACGCGCGCAACGTGGCGGTGCTCGAGGCCGAGCCGTCAATCGCGACGGGATGGCCGACTGTTGCATGGACCGATGCGGCGTTTCGCGTCATGACCGAGCTATCACAGCCGGGTTACGCAGCTCGCATCAGGCAGCCTATTCTGATCATCGCCGCGGGGCTCGACGCCATTGTATCGACGCCTGCCATTGACGAATTCGCGGTCCGGATGGCGGCCGGCTCTCATCTCATCGTGCCCGGCGGGCGCCACGAGTTGCTGATGGAGCAGGACCGCTACCGCGGACAGGTCTTGGCAGCTTTCGATGCGTTCGTGCCGGGCACGCCGCTCTACGCGTGACCCAACTATTCCAGCACGCGTGAACGCGTCAGACCCGGCAATCCCGCAGGATTTCGGGCTTGAATGCAAGCCCATGGCCGGGGCGTTCGGGAGCGGTGATCATGCCGTCGACCACCGGGACGCGATCGACGAACAGATCATTCGCCAGTCCCATTTCCTCGATCCACAGACCGTTGGGAATGGAGGCGAGCAGTTGCACATTGAGCTCGGGAAAAAGGTGAGGCGCCAGCAAGAGACCCCAGGTCTCGGCGAGAACCGCAGTCTTGCGCAAGTCCGTGAAGCCGCCGCGCATGGGATCGGGCTGCAGAATCGGAACGCGCGGGTTCTCGAAGAATGGCCGCAGATCAAAGCGCGTGAAATGCGTCTCGCCGCCGACAACGCGCATGGAGAGCGCCTCCGCCACGCGCATATAGCCTTTGAAGTCGTCGGCCGGAACCGGCTCCTCCAGCCAATAGATGTCGTACGGCTCGAACTTGCGGCCCATCTGAATCGCGACGTCGGCGGTCCAGCCCTGATTGACATCGATCATGATGTCGATCTCGGGGCCAAGCGCTTCACGCATGCGCCGCACGTTATCGACGTCGGCTGCAAGATTGTTGGTGTGCGCCACCTGCATCTTGATGGCCTTGTAGCCCAGCGATTTGTAGTGCAGCGCCTTCGCGATCATCCCGTCGCCGCCGGAGCCGCGGAAACAGCCGCTGCCATAGGCCGGGATGCGCGAGCGGAAATGTCCCCATAGCCGATGCAGCGGCAGACCCGCGCGCTTGCCGACGGCGTCCCAGAGCGCGATGTCGAGCACCGACATGGCCATGGTGACGATGCCGCCGCGGTTGTAGGTCACGGTCGCGCGCCAGAGGTCATTCCAGATCGCCTCGACGGCGGTCGCGTCCTTGCCGATCACCCGCGGCAGAATCGTCTCTTCCAGCGCCGCTGCAATCGTGCGCAGTCCCGGCCGGAACGAGAACAGATAGCCCATGCCGGCGATGCCGCCCTTGGTCTCGACATCGAGCACGAGCAGATTGCGTGTCTCACCGAAGGCATGCCCCTTGAGCCACGGCGTGTCAGGCCATGGCACGCGCAGAAGCGTTGTTCGGATCGAGGCAATGGTCATGTCCGACATGGATCTCATCCTGTTCAATCATTTCGTCGTCGCGGCCGAGGAGCGTCGCGGCAACTCGGGATGAACGCTATCACAGCTTGTTTCTAGCGTGCCGCCCAATAAAGCGCGAACGGACGATGGCGCACGATGGATCGCGGCGAGGCCGTCACCGAATGCATTTGCTATTGATGCTATTGAATTTCACCCCTGGACTGCTCAAATCCTGTTGGCACGGGGGCAGGTGAGATCATGGACGAC
>CATPCO010000706.1 GCA_955652925.1 uncultured Xanthobacteraceae bacterium
ATGCGGTGACGCACACGCGGCAGGCCCGAATGCTGCTCGATACATTCAGCCAAGCGGCTCGAATGGGGTGTGATCCAGAGCTGAGAATGGTTCGATGCCCGGACCATCAAGCGGGCCAGTGAGTTGATGAGATCCGGATGAAGACTAGTTTCCGGTTCATTGAGTGCGAGCAGCGACGGCGGGCGGGGGCTCAGCAATGCTGCGGATAAGCATAAAAACCGCAACTGTCCGTCCGAGAGTTCCCGTGTCTGGAGCGGACGCAGCAGTCCGGGCATTTGCAGCCTGATACTGAATAAAGTGTCAATGGCTTCGATGAGAAGCGTGGCACCCCCGAAGGCTTCGGTGATCGTCTCGCGAAGAACAGTCTCGTCTCCAATTTCCAGAATCGTCTGGAGCGCAGCGGCTAGGTCCGAACCGTCATGGCTCAGCACTGTTGTTTGTACCCCGATTTGTGGCTGTCGAAGCGGGGATTCTAGGTCGGTCCGGAAATGGTGATAGAACCGCCAGCTTAAGATCTCGTTTCGAAGCGCACTAATCTCTGGGTAAAGATGAGGATCAATGATCTGCGAAAGAACTGACTCGTGCTTCGAGATTTTGAAAGGGTAGGTAATCATATTCCCTTCGGAGTTTCGTAACCATGCTGAAGGCTCGTCCCGCTTTAACATCAGGACCCTGCGCTTCGTTTCTGATGGCCAGATGTACTCTTCCTTCACGCGGGGGTCGAGCTTGAACATCGTTCCCAAGGCATGCTCGTTGAAACCCGGTAGTCCTACTTGTAGCTCGTAAGCGAACTCTTCCCCCTCGAACCCAAGCACGACTCTTTTCGGAGGCCTCTTTCGTTGATATCGAACGCGCTCACCTCCAGCCCAGAACACACTGGGAGTCCCGCCTTCCTCAGCTATTGCGTGTGCGAGCTGTCCCTGTGCTGCTCGCCCGATTAGCACCAGCGAGTTGTATAAGTTTGATTTCCCGCAGCCATTCGGACCGGTCAGCAGATTGATAGGCTGAAGGTCGAGACAGAGCTCACGAATGGACCGATAGCCACACACACGAATCCGCATGATCATCGCGTCTTGAAACAATACCAGAACCGAAGATCAAGGAGAGGGGCCGAGTCACCGAGCGCTTAATCACGGTTGATGTCTGGAATGTGGCGTCGGGACTGGAGCGATATGAAACTGCTTTCTCTGTCCAATTTTCGTGCTGATCATACTGGTAGGAATAGCGAACTTCGGAATAGGAAGGCAAGGCGGGAGTAGTTGGATCAGTTCTCGGTTGAAAATTCGGCGACTCGTTTGGTTTATGCGGTCACGAGTGTCGCAGATATAGGAAACCGAGTACGCTCCGGGTTGGCCTGCCATGAGCATCGTAATCTGCGTACGTAACTCTTGCCGTAGCTGATCGGCGGGAAGATCTGATTGTTCAAGAATCTTCGCGCGGACCCCCGAGGGAATGATCGTCTCGGGATTGTCCAGAATCTGCTTCTCTTCGACGACGCGACCCTGTGCGTCGTTTGTGCGTAGGGCCCGGTTCACCAACTCCCCGTTGGGATCACGCACTTGGTCTTCCGTGGCCCGGTCATGTTCGTCGTAGATGGTGGTTGCGCTTCCTCTATTCCGTCGTATATTCCGAATGAACTTCCGGATAGGTCCTGCCGTCGGCGTCTGTCATACCGGGACGAGTGCTCTCTTCGGTACATGACTTTACGGGACCACGTAAGCCGCACCGTTCGCGTTCGGACATAGTTGCCGTTCTCTGTTTCGGCGATCTGACCTGCGCCATCAGCAGTGGCACGGCAAGAATCGAGACCGCCAAAATGACGAGTCTCGCCCGCTTCACACTCATACACATGTCAACTGCATTGTTGTGATATCGCCTACCCCAGCAACCAGGCCCTTGAGTTTAATTGAGTCGCATTACGTAGTTCCTCTTGCTTTGTATGCATATATCACCGCCAGCAGCGGTGGGGCGAGAATGAATCCCCAGAACGGAATTGCAAACCCCATGATGATCGGTACCAATATCGAGGCCCACATCGGCACTTTGGCAACCCGGCGCATGATGTAGGGCTGGAGCAAGAGTCCGTCCACGACGACGATTACTGCGTACAGGACCAACACAAAGAGAGGATGTTCCCAGTCGTGCCAGCGGAGCAATGCCGCCAGCACCGGGCCGCCCAGACTGAGTACTGGTCCGAGGTGCGGGACGATTTGCAGCGTGGCAGCAAGCCCTGCCCACAGCGGAGCCCACGGCACCTTGAGGATCCAAAGGCCGACCAGCCACAGTAGTGCGACTGCGATCGAATCCTGCACCTGTGCCAGCGCCCAGTTCTTCAGGGCAAAGCCGGTGATACGAATGTGCCCTCGGGGATCCATGGGCGGGCCGCAGTCTTGTTTTGCGATCGCTGTAAAACCTTATTCCCCACATTCCGTCCATAGCAATAAGAACAAACAGTTGGTGAGCCTGGCGACCCAGACCCATGAATGTTGCACGGCAATCACCACCGCGCAGAATTCGAGCGATCGCTCATTGACGGGGTTGTGAGCGCCATCGCTGGTTTCGACAACAATCAGTTCCGGCTCAGGCAGCTAGTCCGGTAGTTCGATTCGGTCGGAGTGCTTCTTATCGCGCTCGTGCTCTTCCGCCAAAACTTTTTCCAGCCACTTTGCTTGCTTTTCTGCGACCCCCTTATCTACCGATTTTGGGTTGTGGCCGATGAAGAATTCCTCCCCGCAACCGTCACACCTGAGCGTTCCCATCTCTTGGAAGCCTATTGTTTTCTCGCGGCTACTCTTTTTTATCGCCACTGCCTGCATGTTCTAATTTTAGATTAGTTGGCAATTCTTTTGTCAGCCACCTCCATTTCACTAGTGATCAGCTGGAATCCAGTACCGCCATCGAGATCCATGCTTGATGAACGTCTAGCCCAATATATTTTTCGCTGTTCATTGAGGTTGCTCCTGTGCGCCGGTTAAACCGGCGAGGTGTAGTG
>CATPCO010000707.1 GCA_955652925.1 uncultured Xanthobacteraceae bacterium
GATTTGCCCCGTAGGACATGAGGCCGCCGGCTGTCACAAATTCCCTAAGTCCATGAACCGCCGGCAATTGGTGCGCGGCCGCGAAATCTGCAATGAGCTTCCGATAAGCGAACGTGAGAGGGTCTTCGACCGTAATCAAAGCGTCCGGTCGCTGCCGTCTTGCAGCTTCGAATGCGCCATCGAAGTCGTCCGGGCCTCGAACCTCCAGGGATTGGACCTCTATCCCCAAGGTCTGACCCGCTGCCCGCGTTTCTTTGAAGACAAGCGCGGGATACGGATTGGCCGCATTCCAAAGGACGGCGACGCGAGCAAGCCGGGGAAGCACCTCTTTGAGCAATCCGAGTCGCTTGCCGCCGAGGTCCGGCGCCATCAGGCTCATCCCGGTGACGTTGCCGCCCGGTCGCGCCAGACTGGCAACGAGTCCACTCCCCAACGGGTCCCCGGCTGCCGTCATGACAATCGGAATCTTCGTCGTGGCCTGCCTGGCGGCGAGTGGCGCGAGCGTTCCGCCTCCGACGATAACGTCAACGTTGAGGCGGACCAGTTCCATTGCCAACCCAGGCAGGCGTTCGAGCCGATTCTCCGCGTAACGGCGCTCGAAGACGATGTTTTTCCCTTCGATCCATCCCATCTCCCGCAAAGCATTGAAAAATGCCACCCAATTCACCGCAGTAGGCCCGATCGAATCTGCGGTGAGAAGGCCTATCGTGTGGATCTTCCCGGCCTGCTGTGCGCGCGCCGCGAACGGCAACGCAGCCGCCGCACCACTGAGAAGCGTGATGAACTCGCGCCGCCTCAAATCACTGAACCGCATTTGCGCCACCGGTTCGAGGACCGCGCCGCATCCTACCCAAAAAGACGTATCGCGGTCAGGGGGTCTGTGACCTACTTCGCAGTGCACCGGGAGAAAAGTGTCGAAGCCTCTCGGTTATGTCCGCACCTGAATGAGCTACGGACGCACGCCGCCCGGACGCTCATGCTGCCGGTTAACGGTGGCTTCGCACAGACTGAGTTGCTGGAACTATGCCAAACGCGCGCTCGCAACCCTCATACTCACGGTTTTAGGGTTATTTCCAGTCCATCGGCGAAACGCGTGATTTAAGGATGTGACCATCGAGTAGCCAAGCAGCCACGCAATTTGGTTTAGCGACAAGGCCGGATCTTTCAAGTACCGCGCCGACAGGTCACGGCGGAGCTCGTTGAGGATCGCGGCATAGCTGGTGCCTTCCTCGGATAGGCGTCTCGCGAGCGTTCGGTTGCTCATACCTAGATTGCTTGCAACTTTCTCCACTTGAGCCTTCCCATGCGGCAGAAGTTGAACAATCTCATTCTCGACCATCGCCCGCAGGGTGCTGGAGATCTCACCGCGCTTTGCCAATACCTCATCGCAGGCACTTTTTAGGATCTGAAGCAGGTATTTGTCGGATGTAAGGATGGGCATCGAAAGCGATTCTGTCGGAAGGACCAAAGTATCCTCCGTGGCATTGAACCTCACTGGGCAGCCGTAGAAACGGCCGAACTCTGCTTTATCGGTGTTGCGGCCATGAATAAAAGTAACGGCTTTTGGGGAAACATTTCTGCCGGTTAATTCTCGGAAGGCACGTAGAACGACCGCGTAACCATACTCCGCGAACAGTCGGTCAGAGAGCCTCGGTATCTTATAGTTGACGGCGAGAACCGTACTCTTTGTCCTTTCGGAAACGCCGAGGCGAATGCTCTCATTAGCGACTGCGAGATAACGGGCCAGGTTACGGATAGCTTCTCCTAAATTTGGAGAGGCAGCCAAGACATAGTAGAGCATTCCGCACTCGCGAAGATCGAAGTGCTGAGCGAGGTGAAAGCCCAGCGCCGAGTCACCGAGCGCCTCTGCTGCAATCTGCAAGAACCGAATTTGGCTTTCTGCCTTAACCCGCTTCGGCTCTTCGCCAAGTTCCAGCAGCGAGATACCAGCCTTCGCGAGCAGGGGTCCCGGGTCGATTTTCGCTTTCTTCAGTTCTCTCATCGCGAGCCGCGTCGCGACACCGTCGGCGGTGAGGAACACATCCTTTGTTGGAACCTTCACGCGTCTGACCATTTCCAACTCCAGGCGCGACTGGACTGCGGCAAACAATCCGTTGGCCCAAAATAGCAAGGAATTGGCGGCGCAAAGCAAGCCTCAGGGGCGGCCTGGGATACATAGTCAGAGCGGGCCTCAGGGAAACCTTGGACCCGCCGCGTTAGCCACACAAGCCCGTTTGTGGTGCAAAAATCAAAATCGGCGGAGAGTTTCATGACCAAGTTGGAGAACCGCTGCGCAACCTGTGGGGGAAAGTTTGGTCTCGTCTGCCACAACCATTGGGGCCTGCGCTTTTGCCGAAAGGCCTGCAAGGCAGACTTCCTTGCGAAAACAGCGAAGGGCCACGAGCGTATGAGAAAGTGGTTTGGACGAGCCGCATCGCGAAAGGATCTCGTTGGAAATATGGGGGAAGAGTCATGCACCTGGATATAATTCTGCTCGTGCTTCTTGCTGCTATCGCAGGTTGGACAGAGGTTGACAAAATGAGGAAGCGGAGAATGCCGCAATAATGAGCTGCTATGAAACACAACACAAAAGCACGCGGCTAATCCGCTGCACCGCGACGGGCCCCCATACCTAAACTTGCGTTCTGAAGTATTTCCTCGTTCACGCGCCACGCCCTGATTTAACGGGGGACGGTTCAGACGTATTTTCGAACTGTCAACACCTCGAATACCTTCCCGCAGCTGCCGCCCTGGCTCGGGTTGGGAGTGCGTACTACTACCCACTCCACTCCACATCGAGCCGGCCTTACCGATCTGGCCGCGAAGCAACTCGGGCTTCTACGCGAACTTACTCCCTCTGCTACGCGCATAGGTCTACTGATCAACCCAATAATGCGAACGCCGAGGCCGTAACGCGGGAAATGGCGGCAGCGGTATCCGCCATGGGGGTGCAGATGGAGGTCGTCCGGGCGAGTGACACCGCAGCGATCGATGCTGCGTTCGCGGCCCTTGTCCGCAACAAGACCGATGCACTCGTGGTCGGCACCGATCCCTTCTTCTTCACCCGTCGGGTCCAGTTCGCCACGCTGGCGGCACGCCATGCGATTCCCGCGGGTCTATAC
>CATPCO010000708.1 GCA_955652925.1 uncultured Xanthobacteraceae bacterium
GAACATCCATTAGTCCCATTGTAGTCTCCTGGTGAGTAAGTCGCCTTACAAACGAATGACGGCGTCTGGGCAAGAAGCCGGCTCCAGCCCTCGAAGCGACCGGAGCCAGCGATCATGCGTTCGGTGGTCAAGCGTGCTGAAGGCTGGCCGGCACCACGCCGCCGCTCTCGGCGAGCTTGGTCATGACCTGCTTGTGCAGCCAGATGTTCATTTCCGCCGAGCCATCGCGAGCCCCGGTGTAGCCGAGCTCCTGCGCCAGCTGCTTGCGGGCGCCAAGGCTGCTGTCGAGCTTGAGCAGCTTCATCAGATCGACGATAGACTCTCTCCAGTTGTACTGCTCGCCCTGCGTATCCGCGAGCTTCTCGATCATTTCCTCGACTTGCTCCCGTGCCATTGGCTTTCCGGTCGCCGCAGAGCCTGCGACTGTAGGTGTGCCTTTAGCGGCCGGCACCCCTGGCACCGCAGCCGAACCCGCTGCAGCTGTCGTAGCGCCATGCCCGAAAATTGCCGACACGATGTTTCCGAAAACGCTCATTTTGTGCTCCTGTCAGTTGTCACCGTTAAACTCCGCGCATTTCGTTGAACGGAGCATTCTTCTCACTTCGCAGTATCACCCGGCATACGCATATCGATCGTCTTGATGCTTTGCTTCTATCAGCAGCAGCCGATCCATCCAGCGGGCGTGGCAATGTTACTTCTTGCCATGCTCTTCGGTGTGAGCCTTCGCCGCCTCGTCCGCGTGCCCTCTGGCGTGAGTCGCGTGACCCCTCGCCGTATGAGCGTGGTGTGCCGCCTTCTCGTGGCTTCCGGCCTCGTGATGCTTGGCCGCTTCGCCGTGATGGCGAGCGGCATGCGTCAGATGTTCTGATGCTTTTTTGTGATGATCCGCAGCTTTCTTGGACATTTGATTTTCTCCGTCTGGGGGCAAACGTGCTCCTGGCTTGGGTAACCAAGATAACGTGCGGGGTGCGTCCAAGCTGTCCAATATTGCTCACACCGCCGAATAAAATCGGTCGAACCCGGCCTCGTCCGCTGCGTGGAGTCCGAGAAAGCCAGCGACTAGAATTATTACGACCACAACGCCGATGATGTAAAAGATGTTCATCTTGTTTGCTCCAGTTTGCTGCCGTTGAGCAGGGAGGCAACCTTACCCCATTGCAAATCTGCGGCGCTCAAGCATTGAACGGCGTTGCGTATGCTGTCGGCGGGCTACGCCGCAAAATACGGAGCCTATATGTCACTGCTTGCATCACTCCTTAGAATATTGGAACGCAGGCAACATCTTAAGCCCTTCCTTCGTCCCGCCCGGAAGTACAATCTTGTTGTCGGCGAACTTGAGGCTGTCGTAACGGACGACCACCAGGTGGGTGCCCATGCCTAGGAAGCCACCGATCGACAGAACAGCGTATGGGTCTTTGCCGTCGCGTGTTACAAGGAGGTCGTCAATCTTGCCGATCGTTTCGTTCGCTTCGTTGAGGACGCTGCTACCGATGACCTTGGATGCCCGATAACCCGCGGCCACCTTTTGCAAATCAACCTTGGCGATCTCTACCGTCTGTGGAACGCCTTGTGCCTTTGCCTGTGCTGCAAGAAAACAAACGCCAAGCATTGCAGCGCTGGCGAGCAACAACATTGTTTTCTTCATGAGAGTTCTCCATCCGGTCAATTGGACATGTAAGATGTCCGAGCTTTGCGCAGATTAGGCAGATCCCGTCCACCTCGTCTGAGCAAAATTGCACACTCGTCGACCAGCAATGAGTTTGATTGGCTGCTGCGGAGCAACGAGGCACACGGCCGTAACGGCCATGACGCGCGCCAGCCTTGGAAACGGTGCCGGCCGAATACTCTTAAAGAGAGAGCCAGGTGCTCGGCGGCCCCCTTTGTGTGCGATCAACGCCCTATCCCTACGGTGCCGCCTGGTACTCTTAGTTCGATTCCAGGACTGCGGCGCCGTTCGTCGCGATCCTCATATCTCTGCTCTGGCCTCACTCCATGCCATCTTCGACCCTCACGTTGGCCGCCACTCCCCTCTGTTTGCGGGTCGCCGCTTCATCTAGGTCGATCTTGGTGGATGCTTCCTCACCGCGCTGGATCAGTTCGAGGCTTTCAGCTTTGGGCGCTTGTTCAGCCGCAGCCTGCAAAGCCGTAAGACGGGAGGCGATTTCCGCCATCTTGCTTTCCGTCTCCGCGGCCAACTTCTCCCATATCGCCCGTTCCTCAGCCTCTCGTGCCAACCGCTGCTCGACACTTTCGCGGGCACGCGCATGTTCTTCTGCTTCGCGTTTCGCGCGACTTGCAGCATCTTCGCTCTCGGCCACACGACGGCGAAGGCCCTCGATTAGCGATGCAGCGTCGTGCGTGGTTACGACGAAGTCGAACTAAGAACCAATGATATGCCCTATGGGCTTTAGCTGATCAATGCGGTCGCAGAGAATCTTTATTATTGCGAGGAGTGGAACGGCGAGGAGGGCGCCAGGAATACCCCACAATGTGTGCCAGAAAAAAAGCGATACAATAACCAAAATGGGATTCAATGTGAGACGACTGGCAAGTAGCATCGGGGTGATAGTCTCCCCCTCCACGACATGGATCAGCAGATAACAGCCGGCGGGTATGAAGGCGTACCAAGGCCATTCGTAGGTCAAAACTCCCGCTGCGAAAAACATGATCACGCCGGCAAAAGGGCCGAGGATTGGAATGTAGTTCAGTAGGAACGCTGCGGTCCCCCACAAGAACGGATCACCTAGACCTAACCCCCACATGACTAAACCAGTCGCAATGCCGACCGCGATATTCATCAGCGTAACCGTAACGAGATAGGTAGTGATGCTTAGTTCAATCTCATTCGCGATGTCCAAGGCCTGCTTCTTATCGGAAAATCGCGGCAGCACCTCGATGAATCCGCGAAGTAACCGATCACCA
>CATPCO010000709.1 GCA_955652925.1 uncultured Xanthobacteraceae bacterium
GCGCGCGACTTTGATAACTGAACGAATTTTACCGTTGGGAAGCTGAACGTCCTTGACTGTGAGATTGAATAGGTCCGGCCCATGCAGCATGGTGTCGATTGCCACCTGGAACAAAGCTAGGTCCCTGAGCCCGGACACCCCACGAGCCATGAGAACCTGTCGAATTCCCTTCACTTGAGCTGGCGTGAACGCGCCTTTTTTCCCAACCCCTGAGACCAAAGCTAGTCCAAACCCGCGCGACGGAAGCCTTCCAAATAGTGCTCCCGGTCGGCTTCCGGCTTGATCGGCATTTGGCTTGCAATCCAGGCAAGCGAAATATTGGGCTGTGCGCGGCGAAGCTCCTGCAATGCGACCCTGGCGATATCAGTCTGGCCGGCCATGCCGGCGGCCGCCGTCAGCACTCGGTGGGCGCCAACGAAATCGCTGCGTTGTCGGATGCCCTCGCGCGAAAGACGTATCGCCTCGTCGTAATTGCGCCCGCTGAACTGTGCGTAGGCGGCGATCCCGTTGTAGACCGCCGAAAACGGATCGCGTGGACTTAGCCGCAATGCACGGCATGCAGCCACGTTGGCCTCTTCCCAGTGCCCGCAATAGGACAGCGCCAAGCCGTAATAACCCTGGGCGAGAGAAAAGTTCGGATTGAGCCTTAGCGCCAACTCGAACTCGGCCAGCGAGTCGTCAAAGCGCCGCGTGAACAGATAGACGCAGCCAGGGGTCCTCGCTGTCGGCCAGGATCGCCGCCAGCGCCGCACGCTCGGCGACTGGCGTTGCAGTCGCCATGTCTTCCCAACCCATGTGGGCGCTGAACGTATGGCTTGTGGCAAGCACGCCGTGCGCTTGACCGTAGCTCGGATCGATGGCGGTCGCTTTCTCGAGCAGCGCCTGCGCGACCACATTGTCCTGTCGCGTCACTCGCCAGTAATGCGATAGCGCCCGCATCACCAAATCCCATGCGTCCATGCTGTCCGGCGGTTTGCGCTTGGCGCGAAAATTCTCCGCAGCATAAACCTGCGGCTCGATGGCGGCGACGATAGCCTCGGTAATCTCGTCCTGCACCGCGAACACGTCAGCGATATCGCGGTCGTAGCGCTCTGCCCAGACGTGGCTGCCGGTGGCGACGTCGTTGAGCTGCACCGTGATGCGCACGCGGTCGCCGACCTTGCGCACGCTGCCCTCAACCACATAGCCGACGCCGAGCTCCTCGGCGATCTGCTTCATATGGACGGCATTGCCCTTGTAGATGAACGAAGAGTTGCGCGCGATGACGAAGAACCAGCGCAGCTTGGATAGCGCAGTGATGATGTCCTCGCTGATGCCGTCGGAAAAATACTCCTGCTCCGAATCACCACTCATGTTGATGAAGGGAAGTACGGCGATGGCGGGCCGATCGGGACGCGGCAAGGCCCTGCGCGACTGCTCTTGGATTTCATCCGGCGGCGGATCGGTGACTTTTGCCGGCTCGTCCTCGTTTGGTTGGATGCTCACTGCGCCAACAAAGCGGAGGCCCTTGCGCGCGATGGTGCGGATCAGCTTCTTGTCCTCACCGCTGTCGCCGATCGCGTTTCGCGCGGCATTAATGCGGCTGGTCAGGGTCGAATCCGACACGATCCGGCCGCCCCAGACTGAAGCAATGAGATCCTCCTTGCTGACAACGCGGTCGCGGTTCTGCACCAAGTAAACCAGCAGGTCGAAGACTTGCGGCTCTACATGTACCGGGGTCTTGGCGCGCCTGAGTTCGCGCCGTTCGACATCGATCTCATAGTCACCAAAGCTGAGGGTCATAGGTAAGCCAAGGACATCTCAAGAGTATCTAGAGGGCATGTGGAGATTAAATCATAGCTTTCTGAAAGTCTTGATTGGCCGCAATGTGCATACTGTCGCAGTGATCTCGCTCGGGCGATGCACAGAGGAGCACGACAATGCCATTGATAGAGGTCCATCTGATCGAAAAAGTGTTCAACTCTGACCAAAAGCGGCAGATCATCCAGAAATTGACCGATGCCATGGTCTCGATCGAAGGCGAGAACATGCGGGGGGTGACCTGGGTGAAGATATCCGAAGTAACCAGCGGCGAGTGGGGCATCGGCGGCAAGCCGCTGACCACCGAAGCGGTTAAGGAACTCGCCGCCGGCCGGCACGCCGCGTGACAAGCCATCGGACTGGCATCGTTGGAAAGGAATAGCCCCGACAGCGATGCCAGCTACACGCGCGCGCGGGGCCGCCACGAGCCACCTGCATGGGCCGAGCGTGGGGTCGGCGATAGATACGCCGCGGTGCGCCGACGCATCCGGACGGAGCATCAAAGATTGACGTCATGACCCAGGAATTACTTGAGCGCATCGACTACGAAGTGTGCGGATCCGGCCCGAGCGTTGTGCTTGTGCCAGGATCGTGCAGCACCGGTGCTGCGTGGCGGCCCTTGATCTCGGCGTGGGATAACCGGCTTCGTTGTGTGACCACAAGCCTGCTCGGATACGGCGGAACCGCTGAACGCCGCACCACAAACGATACCTCCATCTCCCATGAGGTCGATGTGGTGGAGTGGGTCATTCAAAGGGCAAGTGGGGGCCATGTTCATCTGGTCGGCCATTCCTTTGGTGGCTTGGTCGCGCTCGCGGTAGCACTACGCAACCAGGTGCGCCTGGCTAGCCTTGTGATCATCGAGGCGCCGGCAGCAGAGTTGTTGCGAGAAAGGGGAGAGCAACAGCACTATCGCGAATTCCGTCGGATGACGGATGCTTATTTTGCCGCCTTTGAGGGTGGAGACGCCGAGGCGATCGCGGCCATGATCGACTTCTACGGTGGTGTTGGTACGTTCGCCTCCTGGCCGCCGCGTGTTCGCGCCTATGCAGTGGAGACAACGGCGGTCAACATTCTTGACTGGGCGAGTTGGGTCTCGATAGGGCATGGCCGGATAGAGCCAGGCCGTCGCCCTCTCACCGCACTGACTCTGCGCTCCCAATTCGATATCCTCTCCCGTTGTGCGTAGTCCCGGCCTCAGTAGGGGGACCGAATGCAATTCGATCAGTTGAACAGACGCGACTTCATCACCCTGCTCGGCGGCATGGCTGTGGCTTGGCCACGAGTGGTGCGCGGGCAACAGGGCGAGCGCATGAGGCGCATCGGCGTGCTTATGAACTTGGCCGCAGATGACAAGGAAGGGCAAGCACGTCTGATCGCGTTTGTGCAGGCGCTATCGGACCTGGGGTGGAAAAATACCAGCAACGTCCAAATAGAAACCTGCTGGGGAGCCGGAGACACCGGCCGCTTCCATCAATGTGCGGCGGAGCTGGTTGCGCTTGCACCAGACGTAATCCTGGCTGCCTCAGCTTCTACGATGGACCCGTTGCTCAACCAGACACGCAGCATTCCGATAGTGTTCGCCCAGGTGCCTGACCCAGTGGGTTCCGGTTACGTCACAAGCCTCGCACGTCCGGGCGGTAACGTGACCGAATTTACTCAATTCGATTTCAGCATTGCCACAAAATGGTTGGAGCTTCTCAAAACTCTTGAACCGAAAGTGACGCGAGTGATCGTGTTGCGTGACGTTGATACGACTGGAGCTGGCCAGTTTGGTGCAGTGCAATCAGCAGCGCAGTCAATCGGGGTCGAGGTAAGTCCAACCGGAGTTCGCAATACGAGTGATATTGAAAAGGCTGTTATGGATTTCGCTCGCCTCCCGGCAGGAGGTCTGATAGTTACGGGAAGTGCCCCTGCGGCAGCGCACCGAGACCTCATAATCGCGCTTGCGGGTCGATACAAGTTGCCTGCGATCTACCCGTTCCGCTATTTCGCCCATAGTGGCGGTCTCATCTCCTATGGGCCAACTACAATTGAGCCCTACGTGCAGGCAGCAGGTTACGTAGATCGCATTCTCAAGGGGGAGAAGCCTGCTGATCTTCCAGTTCAAGCACCAACTAAGTACCAACTGGTCATCAATCTCAAGACCGCCACGACGCTGGGGGTCCAAATTCCCGACAGACTGCTCGCCGTCGCCGACGAGGTGATCGAGTGATGGGCTTTGCTGCTCGATTTATGAGTACGCGCCGTTAACCTAATTCGTGATGCTCTGGGTTTCTTTCAGGAAATCGTCAATGATGGCCTTGCCGAGCCGGCTTGTCATTTCCTGATAGATCGGCTGCATCGCCTTGCGCATGGCTCCGTTCTCGGCGGCGGTCGGAACGATGATCGTCGTCCTGCCGGATTTGCGCATCTCCTCGAGCGCGTCGGCATTCTCTTTCTCGGAGATGTCGTTGGCAAATGCGGTTGCCTCCGACATGGCCTGCTCAAGCTGGCCGCGGATGTCAGCCGGCAAGCCGTCCCAGAACTTTTTGTTCGCCACAACGACGTAGCCGATGTAGCCGTGATCGGTCAGCGTCGTGAATTTCTGCACCTCGTACATCTTCTGCGTATACATGTTCGAGGCGGTATTCTCCTGGCC
>CATPCO010000710.1 GCA_955652925.1 uncultured Xanthobacteraceae bacterium
CGCGGAGATCGTGGACGCGGCGCTCGAAGCGGCGCGCGAAATGCGCGCGCAGGCTGCCGCCGAATAGGAGATTGGTCGGATGCGCGCTTTGGTCGTCCACGAGTTCGGGCCTATCAGTGCCCATCGCATTGAGGATGTGCCTGATCCTTCGATTGGAGAGGGCGACGTGCTCATCGACGTGAAGGCGATCGGGCTCAACTTTCCGGATACGCTGATGCTGCAAGGCAAATATCAGACCCGCCCGGAGCGGCCATTTGTGCCGGGACGGGATGCTTCCGGAGTGGTCATTGCAACCGGGTCCGCGGTCAACCGAGTGAAGCAAGGCGACCGGGTCATCGCGCAGGTGGCGACCGGTGCCTTCGCCGAAAAGCTCGTCGCACCGCAGGCACGCTGTTTTCGCATGCCCGATAAGATGGATTTCGTGACCGGCGCCGGCATGGTGACGATCTACAACACCGCCTATGTGGCCGTGGTGATCCGCGGGCAACTCAAGCCCGGGGAAACCGTTCTCGTGACCGGCGCTTCAGGCGGCGTGGGCCTCGCCATCGTCCAGCTGGCAAAAGCCAAGGGTGCGCGCGTGCTCGCGGGCGTGACCTCAAAGGATAAGGGCGAGCTCGCGCTCGCAAATGGCGCCGACGCACTCGTGGACCTTTCGGCATCCGATCTGCGGGAAGATCTGCGGCGGCAGGTGTTCGCTTTGACCAAAGACCGTGGCGTCGACGCGGTCTTCGATCCCGTCGGCGGCGACATTTTTGACGCCGCACTGCGAGCTCTAGCCTATGCTGGGCGAATCGTGATCATCGGGTTTGCTTCCGGACGCATTCCCGAGGTCAAGGGGCATTACATTCTTCTCAAAAACATTGCCGTGGTCGGTGCCCCGCTCGACATCCATTTCAAGATGCAACCGCAGGTCATGGATGCAGCGGTCGCCGATCTTTTCCGATTGTATGACAAAGGGCAGATCAAGCCCGAGATCATGGCGACTTATCCGCTCGAGCGCATCCATGATGCCATGGATGTGATTCTGGCACGGGCGGTCAAAGGCAAGATCGTCTTGACGACCGGGGCCGGCTGAGCGGTGTGCCGCGTGTCCCGGATGCAGTGCAGCGCGCTAGCTCCATTTGCTTAATCGTTCCAAATGCGAGGCGCGATGCACTGCTGATCCGGGACCGCCACAGAACGGTCTTTCCCTTGGCGGTCCCGGGTCTGCGGTGCAGCATTTCCGCTTCGCTTCATGCTGCACCGCGCCCGGGACACGTAACTACATCAAATCGATCATCAAAGGATTGGTGCGTTGGCCGCGCTTGAACTCGGCGAGACGCTCGGCAGCGTAGGGGTGATCGAGCGAGGTGAGAATGTTCTGGCACTCGTACTCCGTGCATTCCTCGAGCGACCGGCGCCAGCCTTCGTGGAACGTCTCTTTGACGTAGGCTTGTAGATGGGTCGGCCCATGCGCGAGCTGGCGCGCGATCTTCGTAACATTCTTTGAGAATTCCTCGTTCTTGTACATGCGATTGCAAATCTGCCATTCGACGGCTTCTTTTGCCGTAAGCGTGCGGTTGGTCAGCATCAACTCCATGGCGCGGCGAAATCCCACGATCTTGGCCAGCGTGTAGCTCGAGCCGCCGTCATTCGCGACACCGTTGGCCATCCAGGAAGCAAAAAAGGTTGCATTCTCGCTGCATACAGCGATGTCGCTTGCGAGCACCAGGCCGAGCCCGCCGCCGACGGCGACGCCGTTTACGGCGGAGAGCACCGGCTTGCGAATGCGCACGATGCGGTGGAGCATTTGATGCCACCACATCGCGACCTCTCGAAAACCGGCGCGCAAGGCCGCGCGATCATCAAGCCGATACCCTTTAAGATTGACGCCGGCACAGAACGCATCGCCCGCCCCGGTGAGCACGACGGCGCCGACATCGCTGCGGTCCTCGCACGTGCCCAATGCCGTGAACAGCCGTGATAAGGCCTCGACATCGAGCGAGTTCTTGACCTGTGGACGGTTGATCGTGATGGTGGCCACGCGATCCGTGATGTCGAGCAGAATGGGTTGGGCCTCAGCCATGGTGGCATCCTTTCATTGAGAAGACGCGAGCGATCCGGGTATTGCTGTCATAGCCGGTGAGCCACCGGCTGCAAGCAGACATTCAACAATGGCAGAGATCGAGCTCTATCATTTCTGGGATTCATTCTGCTCGTTCAAAGTTCGGATCTGTCTCGAGGAGAAGCGACTCAAATGGACGGGTCACCACATCGATCTAATGGCTTTCGAGAACTTCAAGCCGCACTATCTCACGATCAACCAAAAAGGACTGGTTCCCACATTGAGTCACGCTGGACAGATCATTCCCGAATCTTCCATCATCAACGAGTTTCTCGATGAGCAATATCCGCAGCCGCGCCTTACACCGGAGGAGCCGGTTGCACGCGCGCGAATGCGGCAATGGGTTAAGGTCGAAGAAGACGAGCTGTTCACGGCGGTGCGGCCTGCTTCGCTCAATCTCATGATGAAGCAGGTGTTCGCAAAATTCTCGGAAGCCGATCTCGACCGGCTGCTCGCCACACATCCGCGCCCGTACTTGATCCCGACATTGAAAAAGATGTTTCTCGCTCCACCAGACCCGAAGGCAGTCGCGCAATCGCGCAAAATGCTGGCCACGGCATTGGAAAAGATGGACCGTGCGCTGGCGCAATCCGGGCCATGGCTGGCCGGGGAAACCTATTCGCTCGCGGATATCGCAGCGGCGCCCGTCATTGACCGCATCCAACGCCTGGGCATGGCGGATCTGTGGGATGGTCTGCCCGCGCTGAAGTCATGGGTTGAGCGCATAATGAACCGG
Organism: uncultured Xanthobacteraceae bacterium; assembly: GCA_955652925.1. Classification (GTDB taxonomy): domain Bacteria; phylum Pseudomonadota; class Alphaproteobacteria; order Rhizobiales; family Xanthobacteraceae; genus VAZQ01. Next base: position 2,841 of record CATPCO010000710.1, read on the forward strand.
CCCGCTTACAAGAAAGCCGCGCCTCCGGAAGGCTGCTGGATGCCGAGCCCGGTCGCGCAGGTGTAAGCGTGGGCAAAGTCGCGCGCGCGCCATGCCCACGCGGCGCGCTACGTCGGACGATTTTGCCCATTCTACTGCGGCAGCCCGGCCAAAAATTCGATTGAGCGAGCTGCGGATGGCGATTCATCAGACACTCAACTGCCAACCGCAACTCCCGCCCGCTGTCGTGAATATTCGCGTGCCGCGAAAAGGGCGCAAACCCTGGACCGGATCGGTTTACAGTTTCGAGATCAAGGGGCACCCGCGCGCAACGCGATGCTATGTCTGGCCTGAAGCGCTCGATGCCAAAACCGTTGTCGTGAGGGCCGTGTTGCACTCCGACAAAATCTCTTCTCCTGAACGCGCAGTGAACTCTGTGCTCAATCGAAAAGCTCGCGGGTAATGCCGTGCTCGCTACGGCGGCGACGCGCTCGGCAGGCACCCCCGGCGCCATCATTTAGGGTCGGCCGAACGTCTCGCAGCTGTGTTTTCCGTGATAGAATTGTGCGGCCGAACCCTGGGCCCATGCGCGTTCGCTCGCCAATATGGCGAACCGCCATGCAAAAAAGGCGCGACCACATCGTCTCCTCCGAGGATTTGCCCTGCGGCCGCAAAGGGATGCTGGCAACGCGGGTCCTCATTGAGGCTGTGAAGCAGTAAATTATGCTATATCTTCCCCAGCGTGGTCCGGCCAAGGCGAGCTGGCTCTAGCATCCCGGGCCTGGGCCATGAGAGGACCATCACCCGCTCCTTACGCGCGCGCATCCGGGCGGCCGTCGACAAGACGCGTGAGTCGGGGCGGGCGGCCGGTATACGAGGTGAAGGCGTGAACCAGCGCCCAAGCGACGAAACGCTCTTGACGGCCGAGAAGCTGCCGCAGCCACGGGCGCATGGCCGGCTCTTTCGCAAATATGTCGGCTTGTTCCTGGCGGTGGTTTGTATCGCGCTGCTTACGAACGGGCTCTCGGAGATCTGGTTCTCTTATGAAGAGCACAAGGCGTCGCTGATCCGCATTCAGCGCGAGCAGGCCGAGGCTGCGGCGGCAAAGATCAGTCAGTTCATCAAGGAGATCGAAAGCCAGGTCGGATGGACCACCCAGCTCCCGTGGTCGGCCGGCACCATCGACCAGCGGCGTTTCGACGGCCTGCGGCTGCTACGCCAAGTGCCCGCCATCACCGAGCTATCGCAGCTCGATTCCACCGGCAAAGAGCAATTGCGTGTGTCGCGGCTTGCCATGGATGTGGTCGCGGCCCAGGTCGATTACTCCAAAGACCCGAAATTTACCGAAGCGGTCGCGCACAAGGTCTATTACGGCCCGGTCTACTTTCGGCGCGAGTCTGAGCCGTACATGACGCTTGCGCTCACGGGCACCCGCCGGGACGCCGGCGTGAGCGTCGCCGAGGTCAACCTCAAGCTCATTTGGGACGTGGTGTCCCAGATCAAGGTCGGCAACCGCGGCCACGCCTATGTGGTCGACGCGCAAGCGCGCCTGATTGCCCACCCCGATATCAGCCTGGTGTTGCGCAACACCGATCTCTCGCGCCTGGCGCAGGTGCAGGCGGCGCGCGCCGCAGGCAGTGGAGAATCAGCCGGACAGCTGACGGAAGCCGATGACATTCAGGGCCGGCGGGTGCTGACCGCCTCGGCGCATGTCGCTCCCCTGGGCTGGCTCGTCTTCGTGGAATTGCCGGTGTCTGAGGCCTATGCGCCGCTTTATACCACGATTGAGCGTTCCGGAATTCTGCTGCTGGCGGCGCTCGGGTTTGCCTTCCTGGCCGGACTCGTGCTCGCGCGGCGGATGGTTGGCCCCATTCGAGCGCTGCGCGCAGGCGCGGCCCGCATCGGAAGTGGTGACCTCTCCCAGCGCATCTCGGTCAAGACCGGAGACGAGCTGGAGGCTCTTGCCGATCAGTTCAATGACATGGCGGGCCGGCTGCAGGAATCCTATGCCGACCTGGAGAAAAAGGTCGAGATTCGCACCCATGAGCTCGGACAATCCGTCGCCGAGCTGCGCGCGCTGGGCGAGGTCAGCCAGGCGGTCAACTCCACCCTCGACATCGAGGAGGTGTTGAACACCATCGTCACCAAGGCGGTGCAGCTCTCCGATACCGACGCCGGCGCAATCTATGATTTCAATGAGGAAAAGGGCGAGTTCGGGCTGCGCGCCACCTATGGCATGAACGAGGAGCTGATCGCGCAAATCAAGGAGCGTCATATCCGCCTGGGCGACGCGGGAATCGGTCACGCCGCCGCCCAGCGCAGCCCGGTGCAGATCGCCGACGTGCGCGAAGGCGGTTCGGAAGTTCTCGACGTTGTCGTACGTGCCGGATTTCGCGCCTTGCTGATCGTGCCGCTGCTCGGCGCGGAAAAGACCGTCGGTGCTCTCGTCGTGCGCCGCAAACGGCCGGGCGAATTTTCGAAGCAGACGATCGACCTGTTGCAAACGTTTGCTGCGCAATCCGTGCTCGCGATCCAGAATGCACGGCTGTTCCGGGAAATCGAGGACAAAGGCCGCCAGCTCGAAGTCGCGAGCCAGCACAAATCGCAGTTCCTTGCCAATATGAGCCACGAGCTGCGCACGCCGTTGAACGCGATCCTTGGTTACACCGAGCTCATTCTGGACGACATCTACGGCGAGACACCGCCCAAGATGCGCGGCGTGCTCGATCGCGTGCAGAGGAACGGCAAGCACCTTCTCGGGCTCATCAACGATGTGCTCGATCTGTCCAAGATCGAGGCCGGACAACTCACTCTTGCGCTCACCGACTACTCGATCAAGGACGTGGTGCACAGCGTGTTTGCCGCGGTCGAATCGCTTGCGGACGAGAAGAAGCTCGCGCTGAAGATCGACCTGCCCAACAACCTTCCTGTCGCTCGCGGTGACGAGCGCAGATTAACCCAGGTCCTGCTCAATCTGGTCGGCAACGCAATCAAGTTTACCGATCAGGGCGAGGTGAAGATCAAGGCGGCGGCGGCAAATGGCGCCTATACGCTGTCCGTATGCGATACCGGCCCGGGCATTCCTCCGGGTGACCAGGCCAAGATCTTCGAGGAATTCCAGCAGGCCGACAGTTCGGCTACCAAGAAGAAGGGCGGCACTGGGCTTGGGCTCTCGATAGCGCGCCGCATCATTGAGCTGCACGGCGGCCGAATCTGGGTCGATTCGGAAGTCGGCAAAGGCGCGACGTTTTCCTTCACGCTGCCGGTCAGGGTCGAGCAGCAACAAGCAGGACGGGCATGAGCAAACGCATTCTCGTGGTCGAGGACCAGGAAGACAATCGACAGATCTTGCGGGATCTGCTCGCCAATGCCGGCTATGACATGATCGAGGCCGAGGACGGCCAGCAGGCCATTGTTGCGGCTGCCGAGCATCGCCCGGACCTCATCCTCATGGACATCCAGCTGCCCATGCTCGACGGCTACGAGGCCACGCGCCGGATCAAGGCCGATCCGGCGCTCAACAAGATTCCCATCATCGTCGTCACCTCTTATGCACTGAGCGGCGATGAAGAGAAGGCGCGTGCTGCGGGGTGCGACGCCTACGTCGCCAAGCCCTACAGTCCGCGCGCGCTGCTCGCCAAAATCCGCGAATACGTGCCCTAGCGCCGAGCCGTCCGACAACTTTTAGTCTGAGCTGAGGCATCGCATGCACAACCCGCCGCGAATTTTGATCGTCGACGACAACGAGATGAATCGCGACATTCTGGTCACCCGCCTCGCGACCCAGGGCTATGAATTGACCCAGGCCGCCGACGGGGAGGAGGCGCTCGCCGCCGCGAAGGAACAGCTGCCCGACCTCATCCTCCTCGATGTCATGATGCCCAAGATCGACGGCATCGAGGTCTGCCGCCGTTTGAAAGGCGATCCGAATCTCCCGTTCATGCCGATTATTCTGGTCACCGCCAAGGCGGCGAGCAGCGATGTGGTTACCGGTCTCGAAGCGGGAGCCGACGAGTATCTGACCAAGCCGGTCGATCAGATGTCACTGGTAGCGCGGGTGAAATCGGTCCTACGCATAAAGGAGCTGCACGATCAGGTCACGGCGCAAGCGGCTGACCTTGCCGCCTGGAACAAGACGCTCGAAAAGCGCGTGGAAGAGCAGCTCAATGAAATCGAGCGCATGAACCGCCTGCAAAGATTTCTGTCCCCTCAGATTGCGAAGCTCATCCTCTCCGCGGGCGACGATCGCGTGCTGGAAAGCCATCGGCGCGCTATTACCGTCGTCTTCTGCGACCTGCGCGGGTTTACAGCGTTCTCGGAATTGACCGAGCCAGAGGAGGTGATGTCGGTCATGCACGAGTATCACTCCGTGCTGGGCAGCATCATCCACAAATATGAGGGCACGGTAGAGCGTTTTGCCGGCGACGCCATCATGGTTTTCTTCAACGACCCCCTGCCCTGCCCGGATCCGAACCTGCGCGCAGCGCAAATGGCAATCGAGATGCGCGACCAGGTGGGACAACTGCTCGTAAAATGGCGCAAGCACGGCTACGAGCTCGGATTCGGGGTCGGAATTGCGCACGGATATGCGACGCTCGGCCGTATCGGCTTCGAGGGCCGGTATGACTATGGGGCGGTCGGCACGGTGGTCAATCTTGCCGCCCGGCTTTGCGCTGACGCCAAGGACGGCCAGATCCTCATTGAGGGCAAGGTGCACTCCGCCATTGAGTCGTCGAGCAGCACGGAGCCTGCCGGCGAGCTGACGCTTAAAGGGATCCACCGGCCTGTGCGGGTCTTCAACGTCTGCGCGATGGTTCCAGCGCCCGCCTAGCTTGCCCGCATCATGGTGATGACAGCCGAGCCCGCCGCCCGCCTTCCTGACGAGCCTGCCGCCCAGGTCGTTGAAGAGGCGCGCGAGGCCACGGCGTCGTCGCGGGAGGAGCGGATCCAGTTCCTCACCCATGCCATCGCATTTGCCGAGTCCAACATCCGTGCCTACGACACGAAATCGCAGATCGCGCTTGCAGCCTTCGTGTTCTCGATGACCCCGTTGTGGTCGATCCTCAATTCGACCTGCTCGAGCGTGTCTGGCCGCCCGGCTGCGTCGCTTCTCGTTTTCGCTTTCATCTGCACCATCATGCTCTATGGTTTCGTGCTGTGGCCGATCCGCCCGCTTCAGGGCCTGGTCAAGAACAAGCGGGCACAGGGACTTTTCTTCGTCGGCGATCCCGCGGCCGCCAGCGGCATTTATGAAAAGCAATTGCTCAATCTCTCGCTCGAAGCCGAGCTGACGGGCGAGATCCTCAAGTTATCCTACATCCGGGTCAGCAAGGGCCGCCGCTTTCGCTATGCGCTGTGGGCAACCGGCACGTTCTATCTGCTGATGTTTGCCTCGTTTCTGCTGTTCCAGCGGTGCGTGTGACGCGCTCAGGAATGGCGCGCATCTGATTCGAACTCCCCGGTACGCTGTACTACCGGCCCGCTCGACTCTCGGGTTCTGATCGACGAGTACCCCCCGCGCGGCCCTTCCACATTTCCTCCTGATATTGAAACCCAACTGCGGTTTCCCAGTCATGCACCAGCGCATCGTGTACGGCATTACGGATGTACTGCCGGGCGGTTAAACCGCGAATGTACGGCTCGTCGTTCGCGGCCGCAACGCTGCACGCAACGAATCGCATCCCCTGCCGCACGGCAGCGGCGGCGCGCGTGTGCCCATCCACAATGTAGAAAACATGATCAACGTAGAGCGTGACCAAGGGCCGCCTTGTAGCGCCCACTCCGGTCGTCATGCCTTGAACAGAATCGTCAGCTGATTGCGCGAGCTGCCGGGTCGGCACGAGATTTCGCGGATCAATCAGGCAGGCAGGCTTGCTCTCAAAGCCCTGGTATCGCCTGACCTGCTCTACCACCTCGTCAGCCTCGGCGAAGGTTGTATCAATCACGAGATCGTAGTTGCACAGATCATCGATATCGACATTGTAGTATTTCTTGAACCTGAGGATCTCACTCCGTCGCCTTGCCATGATCGGCTGCGCAGCATTTGCGATGGTGCCATAATCTTCATCAATGCGCTGGGCTCCTATGATTCGGCGGGCCGCCGCGCCATCCGAGATGTACAGATAGAGTTTCAAAGTATTGGGGACAAAATGCCAAGCCATGCGCGATTCCACGACGAGCTCACCATCGGGAAGACGCATGAGGTAACCGTCGATTTCGCGGTCGATGCTGGGGTCCTCTTCGGCGAGCTTGTTCAATTCGAGCACGCTGAGGCGGCGCTGTTGCGCAATTTGGCGCTGGATGCCGCCAGTCGAGAGCGGCTCAACACCGAGCCAGTGGGCGAGCTTCTTTGCGACCGTGGATTTGCCGCTTCCGATGTCGCCGGCGATGGTGATCCGAAATGGCATCACCGCTGCAACCCGGTTCAGACTGGCGAGAGCACGTGTATGACGCGGCTTGCGATCAGCGGCTTGGTTTTTGCCCCATAGGCGGCCATGTGCGGCGCAGCCGCATGCGCCTTGAGCGCCTCGGGGCTTGCCCATTTCTCGATCACGACGAAGGTATCCGGTCCAAATGCGGTCTGGAGTCCACCGAAGCCTTCGGTGTCGACCGCAGCACCGTATTCGATGCAGCCCTCCTCCGCCCGGACAGCCGGAACATTGGCTTGAAATGCTTCGAGCACGCGCTGCCGCTGGCCTGGATTGGCGGTGATAATGGCGAGAACATGGATCATGGAGCTCACCTCCCTCTTGGCTTTCGGTGAATGAACTGCAACGTTCCCGCTGTCAAATGCGGATGAGAATTTCCCCAGCTCATGCGCGGAACAGCTGCTTCTCCACCTTATGTAGCATCCCTTGTGGCTATCTCCGCTACAGCGGTGAATCCCCTCATGCCTTCTGCTAGTTTCGCGCGCAGCATGGATGCCATTCGCGCGCTCAACTCGCCTGGATTGGAGCAGAGCCCGCCCGCCGATACCGGTGGACGGGCAACTCCGGTCATGGAGCAGTACATCGAAATCAAGGCTGCCAATCCCGATTGCCTGCTGTTCTACCGGATGGGTGACTTTTACGAGCTTTTTTTCGACGATGCTGAGGTTGCCGCGCGCACGCTGGGCATAGTCCTCACCAAGCGCGGCAAGCATCTCGGCCGCGACATTCCCATGTGCGGCGTGCCGGTCCACCGCGCCGACGAGTATCTCCAGCGGCTGATCATGGCGGGCCATCGCGTCGCGGTGTGCGAGCAGCTCGAAGACCCGGCTGAGGCACGCCGCCGCGGAGCAAAGAGCGTGGTGCGCCGAGACGTCACACGGCTGGTGACGCCGGGCACCCTCACCGAGGACACGCTGCTCGACCCGAGGCGCAACAATTACCTGTTGGCGATTGCACGCGCCCGCGCCTCCAGCGCCGCGGAGAGCCGATTTGCACTCGCCTGGATCGACATCTCCACCGGGGAATTCCGATTGGCCGAGCGCAACCGCGCCTCACTTGTCGCAGAGATCGCGCGGCTCGAGCCGAGCGAGGTCATTGTGTCGGATGCGCTCTATGGCGACGCGGAGCTTGCGCCTTATCTGCGCTCCCTCCCCGCCGTCAGGCCTCTCACGCGCGACGTGTTCGACGGATCGACGGCCGAGCACCGGCTCGCCGGCTATTTCGGTCTTTCCACGACGGAAGGGTTCGGCGCTCTCTCCCGGCTTGAGCTCACGGCCGCGGCGGCTTGCGTCAGCTACGTCGAGCGCACCCAGCTTGGGCACCACCCGCCCCTCTCGCCACCCATGCGCGAGAGCGAAGGCTCAACGCTGCTGATTGACCAGGCAACCCGCAGCAACCTCGAGCTTGCGCGAACGTTGTCGGGTGAGCGTCGGGGCTCGCTGCTCGCTGCCGTTGACCGCAGCGTCACTGCTGCCGGCTCGCGGCTGCTTGCCCAGCGGCTTGCCGCCCCTCTCACCGATCCGCAGGCAATCGGGCGGCGCCACGATGCGGTTGAATTTTTTGTAACCGGGGCCGAAACGCGCGCTGATGTGCAGGCGCGGCTGAAAGCTGCGCCCGATCTTTCGCGCGCGCTTGCACGGCTCGTGGTCGAGCGCGGCGGTCCGCGCGATCTCGCCGCCATCCGCGACGGCATTCTCGCCGCTGCCGCGCTTGCGGCGGAGCTTGCGAAATTCCCCACTCTCCCAGCGGAGCTAACCGATAGCGTCAGCGCGCTGGGCCGCCCTGATCCGGCCCTCGCGGAAAAGCTCACCGCCGTGCTCGCCGACGATCTGCCGCATCTCAAGCGAGATGGCGGGTTTGTGCGGGCGGGGCGCGACAGCGCACTCGATGAAGCGCGCGCCTTGCGCGATGAAACGCGCCGGGTCATTGCCGCACTCCAGGCCCGCTATGCCGAGGCGACGGGCGTGCGCGCCTTGAAAATCAGGCACAACAATGTGCTCGGCTATTTTGTGGAGGTGACGACGCAGCACGGGGAGAAGCTGCTGGCGCCTGCGCTCAACGCCATCTTCATCCACCGGCAGACGCTCGCGGGCCAGGTGCGCTTCACCACGACCGAGCTCGGAGCGCTCGAGGCCAAGATTGCAAGCGCCGCTGAGCGCGCGCTGTCGATCGAGCTTGCAACCTTCGAGGAGCTTGCGGGCGCCGTGACCGCAAGCGCTCCCGCGATCAAGGATGCAGCCGACGCACTCGCCACGCTCGATGTGGCGGCTGGTTTGGCCGAGCTGGCGGCCGAGCGGCAATATGTGCGCCCGGTGGTCGACCAGTCGTTGGACTTCGCCGTTGAGGGCGGGCGCCATCCCGTCGTGGAGCAGATGCTCGCGGCCGGCGGCGAGCCCTTCATTGCCAACAACTGTGATCTCTCCCCTCCGTCCGGCCAGGAGGCGGGCCGGATCTATCTTCTGACCGGCCCGAATATGGCAGGCAAGTCCACGTATCTGCGCCAGAATGCGTTGATTGCGGTTCTCGCGCAGATGGGAAGTTTCGTCCCCGCAGGGCGCGCCAGAATCGGAGCTATTGATCGGCTTTTTTCACGCGTAGGGGCAGCCGATGACATCGCGCGAGGTCGGTCAACCTTCATGGTGGAAATGGTGGAGACCGCCGCGATCCTCAATCAGGCGGGTACACGGTCGCTCGTTATTCTTGACGAAATCGGCCGGGGCACCGCTACCTTCGATGGCCTGTCGATTGCCTGGGCCACCATCGAACATCTGCACGAGCGCAATTGCTGCCGCGCGCTCTTTGCCACACACTTTCACGAGCTCACGGCGCTTTCTGCGAGGCTTCCGCGCCTGTTCAATGCCACCATGCGCGTGAAGGAATGGCAAGGCGAGGTTGTTTTTCTGCATGAGGCAATGCCGGGAGCGGCCGACCGCAGCTACGGCATCCAGGTCGCAAAGCTTGCGGGACTTCCCGGGGCAGTAATCGAGCGCGCCAAAGCCGTGCTCGCCAAGCTCGAAGCCGAGGATCGTGCGTCCCCGCGCGCGTTCGATGATCTTCCGCTTTTTGCCGCAGCGCCGCGTCCTTCCGCGACAATTCCGCAAGCCGCCATTGCCGATAGCATCATGGCCGAGCTCGCGGCGCTTGATCCCGACGAGATGTCGCCGCGTGACGCGCTCGAAGCGCTCTATGCCCTCAAGGTGAAAGCGGGAGCAAAGTCATGATCAGGAAAGAGCTGGCGCTCATCGTCCTTACCTGGGTGTGTGGCTCAGATGCCGCCGGTGCACAATCCTATCCGGCGCGTCCCATCACCATTACCGTCACGGCTGCACCGGGCGGCGTGACCGATGTGGTAGCGCGTGCGGTCGGCCAGCGGCTCTCCGAAAGCTGGGGGCAGCAGGTGATCATCGAGAACAAGGGGGGCGCAGCCCACGTACTCGGTGCCCAGGCGGTGGCCAAGGCCGCGCCCGACGGCTATTCGCTCCTTGCGGCTGACAGCGGCGCCTTCGTCATCAATCCGACGCTCTACGGGGCAGGCAAGCTCCCCTACGACGCGGAGAAGGATTTTGCCCCCATCACAGGCCTCGTGCGCATTCATCAGGCGCTGCTGGCCCATCCCTCGGTGCCCGCCAACAATGTGCGCGAGCTGATTGCCCTCGCCAAAAGCAAACCGGGCGAGCTCACCTACGCAACTGCGGGCATCGGCTCCGCCCTGCACATGAACATGCTGCTGTTCGAGAGTATGGCCGGACTGAAGCTCTTGCCTGTACATTATCGCGGCGCGACACCGGCGCTTGCTGATGTGATCGCTGGCCACGTCAATCTTCTTTGCGTGAGCGTCAGCCTCGCTGTGCCGCCGTTTCGCGCAGGCCAAGTGAAGATCTTCGGGATTGGAAGTCGCGAGCGCCTCGACGGCGCCTCCGATATACCGACAGTGGCCGAGAGCGGACTGCCGGGCTTCGAAGCGAATGCCTGGTTCGGCTTATTCGCGACCGCGGGAACGCCGCGCGATATCGTCATGAAAATCAACGGCGAGGTTGCGAAGCTCCTGGCCGATGCGCAATTCCGCGAGAGATTCCTGGCGCCGCAAATGTTCGAGTCGATGGCGAGCTCGCCGGAAGAGTTCGCGGACTTTATCAGGCTGGAAACGCAGAAATGGGGCAAGCTCATCCACGAGCGGAAGCTTTCAATCGAAAGGTAGCGGCGGCGTAGCGTATGAGCCACAGCGTGGCGCTCCAACTCAACGTGAGGGCAAGGCCCACGGCATAGGACCACCATACCCCGATCCGCTCGGCGAGATAGTGGATGCCAAGAAAACCGAGAGCGAGACCGATCAGCGGCGGCAGCGCATGGGCGAGCACAGCAGCGGTAGCCTTGCCGCCGACCCGCGGATGCAGGATCACGACAAACGTTCCGATCACAATCGGAAAGACCGCCAAGGTGCCGGAGGCAAACGAGCCGATACGATGGCTCGCGGTGGTCACGATTGCAACCACGACCGCGGCCGCAAGTGCGCGCAGCGGCAAATCATACGGCTTGCGTTTGATCGCTTTCTTTGAGACAGCATCGCGCCGAAAGCGTGCCGAAGCCGCAATGGTGATCGCGAGAACAACCGCGTTGAGCGCCAGCGCACTCGCCGGCGTCCATCGTACCAGCCGCAAGAGAGCTGCCGCACAAAACCAGAGCAAAGCCGCAGTCGTGATGCTGATCAGGACGCCGTGGCGCTGCGCCAAAAGCGCATAAGCGAACGCGAAGACCGCAACCACCGCATTGGCGGCAACCGTGCCCAATGCGCTTGCGGCAACGAAAGCCGGCGGGTGCTCGATCGCCAGGATGATATAGGCCGCACCAGCGGCCGTGGGCAGCGTCGCGATCAGTGCGCCAAGGAAGGGGCCGACGTGCTCGACCGCTACCGAGGCGGCGACGACGATCGTCGCCGTCATCGCCATCTTGAGTGCGAGCTCGCACCAGAACAGCAGGTCCGGCGACATCGGCCAGCAGGCTTATGCGCGCGTGAGTTTCACCTCGACGGGCGGGCCGCTCTTGATGGTCTGGTACACCACGCAATAGCGCTCAGTAAGCTTGAGCAGCTGGTCGAGCTTGTCCTGGGGCGCATCGGTATCCACCTCGAAGCGTAGCCGGATCTGCGCAAATCCAACCGGCGCATCTTTGGCCACGCCGAGCGTACCGCGAAAATCGAGGTCGCCTTCGGCGGACACCACCCCCGACTTGAGGGGAATATCGAGCGCGGTGGAAACCGCCTTGAGCGTCACACCGGCGCAGGCGACCAGCGCTTCGAGCAGCATATCGCCTGAACACAATTCGAGACCCGAGCCTCCGGTCGCAGGATGCAGACCCGCGGTCGCGAGCGCCCGACCGGTTTCCACCTTGCAGGCGATGTGGGCATCATCGAGTGTACCCTTCGCTTTCAAGGTGATGCAGGCAGACTTCGGATCGCTTTTGTAGCGGTCCTTGAGCGGGGCCTGAAGCGCACGCAGTGCTGTAGAGTCCATGTCGGATCCTAGATGTCAGATGTCAGATGTCAGATAAGGCAGGAGGACAACAGACCAACAAATTCCAATCATGCTTGTTCACTCCTTCTTCTGATCTCTGATTTCTGATCTCTGACATCTGATACCTGTTCACCACCACATCCCGCCGCCGGCGGCCGCCTTGGTCTCTCCGTCATCGGTAACGACGGTCCGTTCGAGCGAGCGGTCAAGAGCCGCCAGCACGCGGCGTTTGACGAAGTCGAAG
>CATPCO010000711.1 GCA_955652925.1 uncultured Xanthobacteraceae bacterium
CGATCTCCGCCCATCGTCCGCAGTTGTCGACGTTCGGCGTTGCGATGCGCGCGCGGCCACCCTCGAGTCGTCGGCGTGCTTCGCTGCGGGCGGCTCGCTTCGCAAGTCGACGGAGCAGTCGCGACGGATTGCCGAACTCGTAGAAGGTAAAACCGACGAGGGGATCATAGTCGAAGATTTCCCGAATCGTATAAATTCCATGCAACTTGGGAAAAGTACGCACAGTTTTACGCCAACCTTCCCGTTGGGAAAATTGATCATTGACGCATACGACTTGCTGTCCAACGCAAAAACTCATTGTGCTGGATCATGTCACGGACGGCCTTGCCGGTACCTTTCATGATCGTGAACTTTTAGTAACGTTCGCGCCGGCATCGGCAGGCGATGGCTTCGGCGCTTGCGCCAGCTCCCAGATGCGTTGCGGTGTGAGCGGCAACTCGCGCGGTTCCGCGCCGAAGCTGCTGAGCGCGTTCGCAACTGCATTCGCCATGACGCCGCCCGCGGCAATGATGCCGCCCTCGCCGGCGCCCTTGGCGCCGAGCGGGTTGATCGGGGAAGGGTGCTGTTCCAGCACGATTGCGCGAATATTCGGGAAATCGCTGGCGGTAGGAGTGAGATAGTCGGCCAGCGAGCCGGTGAGCAGCTGCCCCTGCTCATCATACTGCAGGTGCTCCATGACGGCGCCGCCCAGCCCCTGCACCACCGAGCCGATCGCCTGCCCGCGCACGGTCAGAGGATTGATGATGCGCCCGCAGTCCTCGACCACGACATAGTCGATCAGCTCGACATGGCCGAGCTTGGGATCGACCGCGACATGAGCGGCATGCGCGCCGTAAGTATAGGTGTGCTTCTTGTTGAGGAATGCGCCCTCGGCCGAAATGCCGCTGGTCGACAGTCCGCGCAGCGAAATGGATCGGCCGTTGCGACCCGTGGCCCTGGCTCCTTCGGCGATGGTCACCTCATTGTCCTTGCAGCCCAGGCGCTTTGCCGCTTCGATGCGAATAGCCGCGCGCAGATTGTCGGCCGCGGCAAGGATGGCGGAGCCCCCCATCACGATCGAGCGCGAGTGATAGGCGCCGTAGCCGTCGCTCACATAGGACGTGCTGCCGTGAAAGACTCCACGGATGCTGCTCATAGGCAGTTCGAGCGCATCAGCGGCGATCTGAGCGAAAGCGGTTTCCAATCCTTGGCCGATGGCAGAGGAGCCGACATAGACAGAGAAATCGCCCTCGGGCTCGAGCACGATGCGCGCGGTCTCCTTGGGCCCGGCGGCGCCGCCTTCAATAAAACAGCCGACGGCGAACCCGTGATAGCGTCCATTCACGGCCTTGCCGGCGAGCTTTGATTTCTCCTGCCAATCGATCTCGGCAAGGCAGCGATCGAGGGTGACGCGATAGTCGCCGCTGTCGAGCTCGTCCTTGCCTTCGAATGGCGTGATGGTGGCAAGCTGGTAGGGCATCGCCTCACGCGGGACGAGATTGCGGCGACGAAATTCGACGCGATCGATGCCGAGATCGCGCGCCACCATGTCGAACAGCCGCTCGCGAAAAAAATCGGTTTCGAATCGGCCGGGCCCGCGATAGGTGCCGACCGGCGTCTTGTTGCTCAGGAACAGCGAGACATCGATATCGATATTCTCGATGCGATAAGGTCCCGACATGAATTGCGCGATGTTGCGGGCCGCGACCGCCCCGTTGGTGCGCATATAGGCGCCGACGTCGACATCGGCGTGCCCGCGCAGGCCAAGGATTGCGCCCTCGCGCGTGCAGGCGATCTCGATGTCGCATTGCGCTTCGCGCGCATGATTGACGGTCATCAGATGCTCGCGCCGGTCCTCGGTCCATTTCACCGGACGGCCGGTATGGCGCGCCGCGAATGGAATGAGAAAATCCTCCGGATAGAACTCCCCGCGCGCGCCGAACCCGCCGCCGACGTCGTTTTCGACGAGCTCGACCGCGCTTTCCGGCAGGCCCATTTGCTTCGCGATCGTACGCCGGTTGAAGAACAGCACCTTCGCAGCGCCGAACACCGTAAGCTTTTCACGCGCCGCATCCCATTGCGCCAACAGCCCGCGCGGCTCCATGGGCAGCGCCATGTGACGCTGCGTGCGCAAACTTTCGCGCCGGGTGTAGGGCGCATTTTTGAATGCGGCCGCGGCATCTCCCCGCACGGCGCGGAATTTCATTGCAACGTTGCTGCCGGTTTCGTCGAACAGCAGCGTTGCGTTTCCCGCGGATGCATGGCGGCCAGTCACGGCAGGAAGCGGCTCGATATCGATCGTGATCAATCCCAGGGCATCCTCGGCGATTGCCGGCGTTTGCGCGAGCACCATCGCGATAGCCTCGCCGACATAACGGATCTTGTTCTCGGCGATCACAGGCTGCGCGAATGCCTCGAACTCCGGCAGCGGCTGCAGCCGCATGGGCACGCGCGGCACCCGGTTGCCGATGTCCTTGGCCGTGATGACGCAATGCACGCCGGTTACCGAGCGCGCCGCCGAAACATCGATGGAGCGAATGCGGCCATGGGCGACGGAGCTGCGCAGGATGGCGGCATGCAGGCAGCCATTATGCGAAAGGTCATCGACGTATTCTCCGCGGCCGCGCAGAAAGCGGAGGTCCTCGAGCCGTTCAATCGGGCTGCCGATGAGTGAATTGACTGTTCTCATCCGTTCTCCGCCGCCCGGCTTTTGTATGCGGCACGGGCAGCGAGCACCGCCTCGACAATGGAAATATAGCCGGTGCAGCGGCAGAGATTGCCGGAGAGCACTTCGCGCACGCGCGCGGCATCGCAGTCGGGTTCCTCGCTCAGCAGCGCATGTGCGGTGGTGATCATGCCGGGCGTACAGAAGCCGCACTGCAGGGCGTGATGCTTTCGGAACGACTTCTGCAGCGGCGTGAGATCAGCGTCGTTCGAGAGCCCTTCCACGGTCACGATCTTGCTGCCGTCGGCCTGCACCGCCAGCATCAAGCAGGAGCGCACGGCCGCGCCGTCGAGGAGAACGGTGCATGCCCCGCACACGCCATGCTCGCAGCCGACATGGGTTCCGGTGAGGCGCAGCTCATGGCGCAGGCAGTCTGCGAGCGTAAGCCGTGGCTCGACCTCGACCTCCACGCTTGTTCCGTTCACTTCGAATCGCGACTTCATCGTGCGCGCGCGGCTTTGAGTGCCCGCTCGACCATGGTGCCGATGAGCGCGCGACGGTAGTGGGCGCTGGCGTGGATATCGTCCTGCGGGTCGACTGCGGCGCAAGCGGCGGCGTCCGCCTGCGCGATCGTCTCGTCATCGACGGAGCTACCGTTGAGTACGGCTTCGACGGACGCCAAGCGCAGCGGGCGGTCGGCAATGCCAATGGCGCCGACATGCGCATTGCACGCCTTTGCTCTCTCATCGGGGTCGTAGAACACCGCAGCGGCAGCGAGCGCAAAATCGCCGCGGCGGCGAGCAAACTCCATAAATCCCCAGCGCCTGTGCGGCGGCCATCTCGGCAGCCGGACGTCGACAATGATCTCGTCTGCTGCGAGCGCGGTCATCAGCGGACCCTGAAAGAAGTCGGATGCCCTGATCACGCGTGCGCCCGATTTGCCGGTCACGGAAATTTCGGCCTCGCATGTGACCGCGATTCCCGGCATTTCAGCGGCGGGATCTGCGTGCGCAAGGCTGCCGCCCACGGTGCCGCGATTGCGGATCTGATAATGCGCGACTTCAGCAACCGCGGCCTTGAGCAGGGGATGTGCGGATGACAATCGCGCATCGTCCAATATTTCGCGCCAGCGCACCATTGCGCCGAGCCGCACGCCATCGGCGGAAATGCTGATCTCGCGCAGGTCGGAAAGCTTGCGCAGATCAACCAGCAGCGACGGTTGCGCAAGACGGAACGCCAGCATCGGGAGCAGGCTCTGTCCGCCGGCAAGCGCTTTGGCCTCGCCGTTGCCGGAGGCGAGCAGCGCCACCGCCTCGGAGAGGGTCGCCGGGCACGCATAGTCGAACGGCGGCATCTTCATTCGTTGCACTTTCTTAATACCGCAATGTCGTCATTGCCGGACTTGATCCGGCAATCCATCCGCTTCGCAAGAAGAACTTATCACGAAGGAGATGGACCCGCGGGTCAAGCCCCATAGGCGCTAACTTAAGCCTCGCCACAAATCTCTCCGTCGTCATGCCCCGCTTTAAGCGGGGCACCCAGTAATC
>CATPCO010000712.1 GCA_955652925.1 uncultured Xanthobacteraceae bacterium
ATCAAGGACTATAATGACGTCGCCGGGCAGTTGACCACCAACGGCTCGCCGATCTTTGCCGAAAATCGCGCGCAGGCCGATGACCGCACGGTGGCGACGCTGCGCGGCAACGGTGCCATTCCCGTGGCGAAGTCGAACGTGCCGGAATTCGCCGGTGCCCATACGTTCAACCCGCTGTGGGGCATCACGCGCAACCCGTGGAATCCGGGGCGCACGGCCGGTGGATCTTCGGGCGGTGCCGCGGCCGCGCTGGCCGCGGGCGAGGTGTGGCTTGCGAATGGTTCCTGCCTTGGAGGATCACTGCGCATTCCCGCAAGCTTCTGCGGGGTCGTCGGTCTGCGGCCGAGCCCAGGTGTGGTGCCGCGCGGCGATGGTCTGCCCGCCTTCGATAGCCTTTGGGTGGATGGCCCGATGGCCAGAAACGTTGCCGATGCTTGATGCCATGGCCGCCTTCACGCCGCACGATCCCCTGTCCCGACCGGTGCCGGAAGGGGGCTATCAGGCGGCGTTACGGCGTGCGCGGCCGCCGCGGCGCCTTGCGTTCAGCCCTGATCTCGGCCTGCGCAGTGTGGACCCGGACGTGGCCGCCATTTGTCGCGCCGCTGCGCAGCGCTTCACGCAAATGAATTGCGCGCTCGATGAAGCAGCTCCGGATTTCTCGGGTGCAATCGATTGCTTCCAGGTCCTGCGCGCGCTTTTGTTCGCCGATCTGCGCGGTCAATTACTGCCTGGAGAGCGTGACCGCATCAGTCCTGACATCGTCTGGAATATCGAAAAGGGTCAACAGCTCACCGCGGACGAGATCATTTCAGCCCGCCGGGAGCGTCACAGGCTGTTTCATCGCGTCGCGCGGTTCTTCGATGACTATGATTTGCTTTGCTGCCCCACCGTTGCCGTTTCGCCGTTCCCGGTTGAGCAGCGGTTTCCGACCGAGATCGCCGGCGAGAAGCTCACGACCTACATCGATTGGATGTTTCTCACATTCGTCGTCACGCTCACCGGCTGTCCGGCCATTTCGCTGCCGTGTGGACTGACGCAGGATGGCTTGCCCGTCGGAATTGAGCTCGTGGCACGCCCGCATGGCGATGCCGAGTTGCTCGCTTATGCGTCGCTGCTGGAACAAGCGCTTGGATTAGCCGATCGCGTGCCGCTCGAGGTTTGACACTCATGATCAAAGGCAGCAGGGCGAGGTCGAGCAACCCACCAAATTCACCCTGAATATCAATGTGAAGGTCGCGAAGAGCTTCGGGTTTCGCGCCCAGGATTGGCGCGCGTTGCGCGATGCCGTAATTGCGCACGCAACGGCAAATGATATCACTAGATCACACCAAACCCGCTTCGGTACCAGATACGAGATCGATGGCCCGTTGCCAACGCCTGATGGTCGTGCCCCAATGGTACGTGTGGTTATGGTTTGTCGAGTCGCAGGAAAATGTCCCGCGCTTGGTGACGTTGGTACCGAGAAGGATTGTTACCCCATGATCGATGAACTGGACCTTGTCGTTTTGAAGCGTGATTTGCCCAAGGAGCGGCTTGCCCCTGGTGACGTTGGCACCGTGGTGCTGATGCATCAGCAGGGTGCGGGCTATGAGGTTGAATTTACGACCCTCTCGGGCGATACCGTTGCCGTCGTGACCCTCCATGCGTCCGACGTGCGCCCGGTCGAGGCGCGCGAGATCGTTCATGCACGCGCACTCGGCTGAGTCGCTACGCTGGGGTTCTGGGGCGATCTGGGCATTGGGCAACGGCCGGCGCCGGCCGCCTCGCCGCCATTGAGCCGATGCAGGTCATACGCCGGTCGAAAATCCCGCGGTGCAGCGGTCTCCTCCCACAACATGATGTGCCATCCTTCGATAAGCACAGTCAGGAGGAACTCATGACTGCGCAGGCGGGCGAACCTCATACCGACCCGAATGGACGTCCGGTATCCGATCCGATGCGGTTCTATTGACGACGGGGAGATGACGCAATTGACCCAAGAGACATCGGCGGCCGATTTTGCTGTGATGCACAACGCGGCATTCTTACACCGATGTGGTAGGGTGTGATCCTCGGACTGAGGGATGCATATGAAGCGCCGCGAATTCATCGCGCTCATCTGCGGCCCGGCGGCAGCATGGCCGCTCGCCGCACGCGCGCAGCCGCCGGCGATGCCGGTGGTTGGCATTCTGAGCAGCGCGTCACTTTCGGCATTCACTGACCTTCTGGGCGCATTCCGCCAAGGTCTCAAAGAGAGCGGCTATACGGAGGGCCAAAGCGTCGCCATCGAGTCGCGCTGGGCGGAAGGCCACTTCGAGCGCCTACCCGAGCTGGCGGCTGAACTGGTGCAACTGCGCGCGGCGGTCATCGTCACGACCGGTGGCAGCTCGAACCTCGCGGCCAAGGCGGCGACCTCGACAATTCCGCACGTCTTTTTAAGCCAGGATGATCCGGTCAAGGTGGGCTTGGTGATGAGCCTGAATCGGCCGGGTGGCAATGCAACCGGGATGAGCTTGTTGACGAGCGCCTTGGTTGCCAAGCGGCTGGAGTTTGTGAGACAGCTGGCGCCAGCCAGCGCGCCCTTATGCTATCTCATGAATCCGCAGGCTCCTGAGGCGAAGTTTCACTTGAGCGATATGCAAGCCGCGGCGAGAGAGAGCGGACAGCAGATCAGTGTCCTAAATGCCAGCAGCGAACGCGATATCGACAATGTTTTCACCGCGCTTGCTCAACGCGGCGGTGCGCTCATCGTCAGTACCGATCCATTCTTTGTCAGCCGTTTTCATCAGATCGTTGTGCTGGCGGCGTACCACAAAATTCCTGCGATTTACGATCGGCGCGAGTTTGTCGCGGCTGGTGGCCTTATTAGCTATGGCACGCACCTGCCCGACGCATATCGCCAAATTGGCATGTATGCGGGCAGGATCATCGCGGGAGCAAAGCCGTCCGACCTTCCGGTCATGCAGCCAACCAAGTTCGAGCTAGTGATCAATCTCAAGACCGCCAAGACACTCGGGCTCGCCATTCCACCTGGTGTGCTCGCCATTGCCGACGAGGTGATCGAATAGCGTCACCGTTTGCTGCAGTGCATGAGTCCGCAAGTGGCACCATCGCTTCAGCATCGCGACATCTGCTTCCGGCGCATAAGCTGACGTAATCGGGAAATTTACGGTCTTCGTTGAAAGCATATTGGGACCGACAGCCTATTACGGTTGTGTTGTCACAAGTGCCACGTAACAAACCGTCGCTCCAAGAACTCGACGGCATAAAAAAAGCCAATGCTGATGAAGGTCAGAAGAATGATGGCCGCAAACGCCAAAGGCGTCAGTGACTGGGCCGTGGAAATGATGATCATGTAACCGAGCCCTTCCTGTGCCGCCACAAATTCTCCAATTACCGCTCCAATTACCGCAAAGGTGATGGCGATCTTGCAGCCAGTAAACAGGTAAGGCGTGGCGAATGGCGCGCGCACGCGACGGAAGATTGCAGCCTCGGAAGCCTTCAACGAGTGCATTAGATCGAGCATGGGCTTGGGCACCGCTTCAAGACCGGCCACGACATTGACGAGAATGGGAAAGAAGCTCACCAGGATCACAACCACGACCTTCGGCGCGGTTCCGACCCCGAGCCACAGAATAACCAACGGCGCAAGGGCTACTTTCGGTATCGACTGCAAGGCCAAGAGGATGGGATAAAGCAACTGCCGAAGCACGACTGTAAAAGCGATCATGATTGCGAGCGGCAATGAAAGAACGAGCGCCAGCAGGAAACCAACCAGAGTTTCCGCTATCGTGATATAGCTATTGTAAATCAGATCGGGGGCCCAGCTTATCGCAGTCGCGACGATTAATGTCGGCGCGGGGAGGATCCAGCTCGGGACATCAAACGTACCGACGCTCAGCTCCCACAAGACCAGCAACGCAACATACATTGCGGGCGTCGTGGCTCGCCGCAAAAAATCGCGTCCGATCATCGGTCAGGCTTGTTTTCGCCTGAAAAGCAAGTCACGCGCCATTTGCTTGATCTCCAGAAAGCGTTGGCGTTTAGCCGTATCCACATCGCGCGGGCGCGGCAGGTCGATGCCGATATCAAGCAGGATGCGACCTGGCCGTTGCGACATTACGATCAGGCGATCGCCAAGCAGAATGGCCTCCTCTATGTCGTGGGTAATCAGAATTGCCGTTCGGGCCAAATCCTGCCAAAGGCGGGAGAGCTCGAGTGAAAGCTCTTCACGCGAGAGCGCATCCAGTGCGCCGAACGGTTCGTCGAGCAGCAGCAGTTCGGGATCCGGCAGCAGCGCGCGGCAAAAGGCGGCCCTTTGCTTCATTCCTCCGGAGAGCATATGAGGTTTGTGATCTGCGAAGTCCTTGAGCCCGGTCAACTCCAGCAACCATCGAGCGCGCTCCAAGGCGGCCGCCCTTGGCAGAGGAAAAACGTCGGCTGGCAGCATGACGTTTTCCAGAAGGCTCGCCCACGGCAGAAGCACGTGGTCTTGAAACATGATGCCGACTTGTCGCGACGGACCGTCGAGATCGGCACCATATCGCTGCAGACGACCTTCCGACGGCCGGTCCAATCCGCTGATCAAGCGCAGGAGAGTAGACTTCCCGCACCCTGAGGGACCTACGATGGACACAAAGCTCGCATCCGCGATTGCGAGGTCGATCGGTCCTAATGCTCTCAATTCGCCAAAGTACTTGCTGACGTTTGATAGCTCGATGAGGGGCGCGTCATTTCGGCTCTGCTCGGCTGTGCTCGCACTCTCGGCGGTAGGGGAAGATTGCCGCCAAGCCGCGCCGACATGCTTCATTCCAGAAAACCCGGCACATATACTTCCTTCGGGTCGACGGCTCGCTTCAGAGGATATGCATCTTTCATCACTTCTATCGTATTTTTCACGCCTTTCTCGTCAATTTCTCCAATCTTGCGACCTGGCACATCGGCTATTTCCCGCACCAATTCCGTTTCGCCCTTTGCCACCTCGGCGGTGACCTCCTTGTGGTAATTATGCATGATCTCGCCCGCCTCATCAGGATGAGCAAATGCATACTGTGCGCCCTTTAAGGTGGCTCGTACAAACGCCTTGATCATGCCCGGGCTGTTCTTGATGGTTTCTTCTGTAGCGACGATGCCGTTGCCATAATAATCCATGCCGGCATCTTTGTAGGCAAACCGGACAACCTTATTAGGCTTGACACCGGCTTCGATCAGCGGTTGGCCGACTATGAATTGACCGATCGCATCCACGCGACGGGTCCCCAACAACGAGGTGAGGGCGGAGCCTTCAGCCGAGATCCATTTGACCTTGTTCGTGTCAATTCCGGCAGCGAGCGCGTACGAATTGAAGATCAGCCGTTGCGCGCCAAAAGGCGCATCCGCGACCGTTCTTCCTTCAAGGTCCTTCGGTGTCTTGATCCCGCTGTCAGCGAGGGCGAATACCGCGTGCGGAGGTTTTGCATAGATGATGGCAACGAGCTTAACCGGAATCGAGTCGTTTGCGCGGGCGAGGATCACTGCGCCTGCATCAGCGAAGCCGATCTGGGCAGCCCCTGTCGCAACCTTCTTGACAGCATCGATCGAGCCCTGTCCACGAATAATATTTACGTTCAAGCCTTCTGCTTTATAGAAGCCTTTGTCCAAAGCGACAAAGAAGTAGGAATGCCTGCCATTGAAACCGAAATCTGTCGTGAACGTTATGTCCATGGTCTGTGCCGCGGCGACACGGACGAAGACCATCGTCACCGCTGTGCAGGCAGCCATTCGAGCGAGCATTTTCATCATAACTCCCCTGAAGGTCGCGCAAGTTCTTGTCATCGATCAGCGGCGGCGAGGCCGGACGTTTCGTTCGAAATCGAATGATCGAACGCTAGCCAAGGGCCCAAGCGCGGTCAATGGATTTTCCCTCGCTCGCCCGCTTACGGCAACCTGCGGATGTGATCGCATAAGCGCTGGGCTCTATCGCGTCGATTGCTCCGCGCATGGCGGCAAGCGGGACAGCCGCTTGTTAGTAGTCCGAGATTGTCCGATCTCGAAATGAACTCGACAAAAGGCTGCGTCCAAACTAGAACGCGGCGGGGACAATCTCTGCTCGCGACCACCGGTGAGATGGACAAGAAGACGCGTATTGCGGTCGTCGGCGCCGGAATCGGAGGCCTGACTGCGGCCGGATTTCTCCAGCGTGGCGGCTTCGACGTGACCCTCTACGAGCAGGCACGTGCTTTCTCGCGGCTCGGCGCAGGTATTACTCTCGGCGCGAACGTAACCAAACCGCTGCGGCGGCTCGGAATCGAAGACGCACTAGTCACCGCCGGAATCAAGCCGCACAGCTATGTCAGCCGCGCCTGGGATACCGGGGAAATCGTCTACCAGCTGGTGTTTGATGCAAAGACCGAGCACAGATTTGGTGGCCCGTACCTCGGCATCCACCGCGGCGACCTGCATGCGGTGCTGGCG
>CATPCO010000713.1 GCA_955652925.1 uncultured Xanthobacteraceae bacterium
AAATGGCGCGTCGGTCACGGCGGCGCCGCTGCCGGCACCGTCCGCAATGGCGCGATAACCCTTACCGTTCGCCTCATTTGTCTCGTCATCCGGCGATGACGAGGCAAAACGGCTGCGTGTGTCAGCCCAATACGCGCACCGGCTTTCCTTCGAGGAACGCGCGAATGTCGTCCACCACGCCGGCGAAATAGGCGCGATAATTCTGAATCGCGACGTAGCCCAGGTGTGGCGTGAGCACCACATTGTCCATCTTGCGCAAGGGATGATCCGTGGGTAGCGGCTCCACGTCGAAGACGTCGAGGCCGGCGCCCGCAATCTTCCTCTCGCGCAGCGCGGTCAGAAGCGCCGGCTCCTCGATGATCGGACCGCGTGACGTGTTGATGATGTAGGCGGTGGACTTCATCAAGCCGAGCTCATTTGCCCCAATCAGTCCGCGCGTGCGCGGCGACAAAATCAAGTGAACGGTGATAATATCTGATTGACGGAAAAGCTCATCCTTCGGCGCGTAATCGACGCCGGCCTCTTTGCACTTTTCCGGAGAGAGGTTCTGGCTCCACGCGATAACCTTCATCCCGAAGGCAAGCGCGATCCGCGCGGTTCGGGTACCGAGCTTGCCGAGACCAACGACCCCCAGCGTGAGTCCTTCAAGATCGAGGCCGATCGTGCTTTGCCATGACACGCCAGCCTTCATGCGGGCGTTCTCGTAACCGATTCGCCGGGTGAGCTCGAGCATCAAGCCGATCGCGATTCCGGAAGTAGGATTTCCCACCGCGGGTGTGCCGCAGACCACAACGTTGCGTGCCTTGGCGGCTGAAACGTCAATGGACGCATTACGCATCCCGGTTGTGATCAGGAGCCTGAGATCAGGCAGCTTCTCGATGACATCACGCGGAAATGCCGTCCTTTCGCGCATGGCGCAGATGATTTCAAAACCCTGCAAAGCCTTGATGACGGCGTCCTGGCCCGCGATTTGCTGGCTGAATACCTTGATGTCGAGGTCGCCGGCAATCTTCGACCAGTCGGCCGACTGCAAGGCAACGTTTTGATAATCATCGAGAATAGCGCATCGGTGACGAGGCATTGCCGGTTCCGTGTTGTGGCGAAAGGCGCGGGGGCAGACGAGGTTACCCCCTATACCACAACAAGTCTGCCTGTGGCCGGTAAACGCCGATGAGGGCGTATCAGCCTAGGAAAATACGTCAGGCGGGAGTGCTGAGGGACCGATTCGGCCAGTCCGTCACAGGCGACCGTCGCGCAGGCAGTCTTGTTGTGCTTGCGATTAGCGCTTTGCCCGAACCCGTACCGGGACCGGATGACCACTATGCTTGGCGTGCCACTTGGGTCCGGGGCCGCGCATGTAATGCAGTTCGGGCCGATAGGGATCGACCAGGCCTGTCACCACGTCGTGCAGACGGTCGGCGAATTCTGCGAGGAAGCTCCCGCTGCGGGTGGACCAAGGAACTGTCTTTCTGCTCATGACCCTCTCCGGCGCTTTTGATGACCGGTGACCGGTTTTGCCCCTGAGCTCGTCCCATGAAGCGCCCGGTTGGATGGCCATGATCGGACCAAATTTGTTAAAAATCAGTACAAATTCGCCAGCGATTTCAATTTTGTCCGCCACCGTTGCGAAAAAGCTACGGTAACGGTTAACAGGATGATGAATTCTGGTCACACATTGCTGCGGTGAGGCTCGCGCCAGGGCTTGCCGTGCCACGTGCGCCCGGCTACATCACCGCAAAATCCCCGAGACCCGCGATGAAGCCAAGCGTGTGCAGTCTGCACAGACTTGGTTGCTTGCGCGCAAAATTGAAGTCACGGCAGCCTCATGGCCCGTCAGTTCATCTACCACATGCAGGATTTGTCCAAGGTCTATCCGGGCAATCGGAAGGTCCTGGAGAATATCAATCTCTCCTTCTATCCCGACGCCAAAATTGGCGTGCTCGGCGTGAACGGTTCCGGCAAATCGACGCTGCTGCGCATCATGGCCGGCATCGACAAGGAATTCGCCGGCGAGGCATGGGCCGCCGAAGGCGCCAGCGTCGGTCATCTGGAACAGGAGCCGCAACTCGACGGCTCAAAAAACGTGCGTGCAAACGTGATGCAGGGCGTGGCGCCGCAGCAGGCCATCCTTGAGCGCTATAACGAGCTCGCGATGAACTACTCGGACGAAACCGCCGAGGAGATGACCAGGCTGCAAGACGAGATCGAGGCCAAGGGTTTGTGGGACCTCGATGCCAAGGTCGATCAGGCGATGGAGGCGCTGCGCTGTCCTGCGGACGAAGCCGACGTCACGACACTCTCAGGAGGAGAGCGCCGTCGAGTTGCGCTTTGCCGGTTGCTGTTGGAACGGCCCGATCTCCTCCTGCTCGACGAGCCGACCAATCATCTCGATGCCGAGTCGGTCAGCTGGCTGGAGGGGCATCTCCGGAAATATCCCGGCGCCATCCTCATCGTGACCCACGACCGCTATTTTCTGGACAATGTCACGGGCTGGATTCTCGAGCTCGACCGCGGCCGTGGCATTCCATATCAAGGCAATTATTCGGCTTGGCTGTCACAGAAGCACAAGCGGCTCGAACAGGAAGGCCGTGAGGAGGAGGCGCGCCAGCGCACGCTTACGCGCGAGCAGGAATGGATCGCGGCTTCCCCGCGCGCCCGGCAAGCCAAATCGAAAGCGCGCTACCAGCGTTACGAAGAGCTGGTGAAAAAGGCTGCGGAGAAGACGGCCCAGACCGCGCAGATCATGATTCCGGTCGCTGAACGGCTCGGCCAGAACGTCATCGACTTTGAGCATCTACGCAAAGGCTACGGCGAGAATCTGCTGATTGATGATCTGACATTCAAGCTGCCGCCCGGCGGGATCGTAGGCGTGATCGGGCCGAATGGTGCCGGCAAGACTACTTTGTTCAGGATGATCACCGGACCGGAGAAGCCGGACGCGGGCACAATCAAGGTCGGGGACTCCGTGCACCTCGGCTATGTCGATCAGTCGCGCGACAGCCTCGATAGCAAGAAGAATGTGTGGGAGGAAATTTCAGGAGGAAACGACGTCATCATGCTCGGAAAGCGCGAGATGAACTCGCGCGCTTACTGCTCCAATTTCAACTTCAAAGGGCCGGATCAGCAGAAGAAGGTCGGCCAGCTTTCCGGTGGCGAGCGCAATCGTGTTCATCTGGCCAAGATGCTCAAGTCCGGCGCCAATGTGCTGCTTCTTGACGAGCCCACCAACGATCTCGATGTGGATACCCTGCGTGCGCTGGAGGAAGCACTGGAGGATTTCGCGGGTTGCGCCGTCATTATCACTCACGATCGCTGGTTTCTCGACCGCATCGCGACCCATATTCTTGCATTCGAAGGCGAGAGCCAAGTGGAATGGTTCGAAGGCAATTTCCAGGATTACGAGAACGACAAAATGCGCCGGCTGGGTACCGATTCAACAATTCCGCATCGTATCAAGTATAAGAAGTTCAGCCGATAAGCAGACGTCAGGTAGCGGATGTCAGAGATCGGAAAGCCGACGTCTGACATCTGACAATTTCGAGCGGAATCTGCATTCCTAACGCTCCATACGTTTGGCGTTTTTGGCCTGTTTTTAAACGCTTAGCCGGATCGAATCGTTTCAGCACAAAGCCGCTCTGGCCGGTATAGGCTCGGCTTTGGGAGCTTGCAGGAGGAGTTAGCGGCGAAATGATGCAGTCGCACAAATACGCGGCCTTATGGATGGGCCTCAGCATGGTGTTTGCGGCCAACAGCGCCGCAGCGGCTGATCCGGCGTTCCAAAAATGGTTGCAAGGGCTTTGGCCGCAGGCCCAAGCATTTGGGGTGTCCCGTGCGACATTTGAGGCCGCCACGAATGGTGTTGAGCCTGACCTCACGCTTCCTGATCTTGATCTTCCGGGGCGTGAAGGCGCTCCAGCGCGCGGACAGGCTGAGTTCGTGCAAACGCCGGCGGACTACATCAAGGAAGCAACCATCGCTCATTTGGCCGAGCAGGGAAAGAAGCTCGCCGCAGAGCACAGCCGCACGCTCGCTGCCATCGAGCAGAGGTTCGGAGTGCCCGGCAACGTGCTGCTCGCAATATGGGGACGCGAGACGGCATTTGGCGGTTACAAGCTGCCGAAGAATGCCATCACCGTGCTTGCGACCCAGAGCTATTACGGCCGCCGAAAGGATCTCTTCCGGCAAGAGCTGCTGTATGCCTTCAAAATGCTGGAAGAAGGCCACGTCAAGCTCGCCGACATGCGCAGCTCCTGGGGCGGCGCTATGGGTCTCACCCAGTTCCTGCCATCCGAGTTCTACAAATACGCCGTCGATTTCGACGGGGATGGGAAAAAGGATATCTGGCACTCCGTCCCCGATGCGCTGGCATCGGCCGCGGCACAGCTCGTGGGCAAAGGCTGGCAGCGGGGCGCCCGCTGGGCTTATGAGGTGCGCGCGCCCGAGGGCGTCGATTGCACAGTCGGCGTGCCGGAAGTCACCCATCCGCTGGGCGAATGGCTCAAACAGGGGTTCGTGCTTTCCTATGGCCGCAAGCCCACCCAGGCGGAGCTGACCGAGCCGGCATCCCTATTGCTTCCAGAGGGGATTTATGGGCCTGCCTTTCTCACCTTCAAGAACTATTACGTGATCAAGGAGTACAATTTCTCCGATCTCTACGTGTTGTTTGTTGGCCACCTGAGCGACCGCATCAACGATGCGCGGCCATTCGAGCGGCCATGGAGCAAGAACACCCAGTTGCGCACCGCAGATGTCGAGAGCATGCAGCGCACGCTCACCAAGCTCGGGCTCTACAAGGACAAGATCGACGGCAAGGCAGGGATGCAAACGCGCGCGGCGCTCGGGGCCTATCAGAAAGCAAATCGCCTGAAGCTTGATTGCTGGCCGACCGCAGCCGTGCTCGATGACATGCAGCGAAGAGCAGGCAAATACTGAAAAAACGAAACGCCCGGCGGGCTCACGCGCGCCGGGCGTTGATCAAGGTGATCGGTGGACCGCGTTTACTGGCACACCGCGACCGGGCGGCCACGCCAGCCGATGACGTTGCCGTATGCGTCATAGACAGGCATGCGCGTCCAGTAGCAACTGGGTCCGGGAAGCGGAGCAGCATAGCCGCTGTAGACCACGTAACCCGGACCGGGCGCGACGACATAAGCCGGGCGCGCAGCTGCAGCGCTGCCGACAATGGCTCCGGCAACGAAGCCGCCGACAAGCCCGGCACCAACGGCGCAACCATAGCAGCGGGCATCTGCGGGCGTCGGCAAGGAGGTGGCTGCGCCAGCAAGCGTCGCAGCCGCGACCAGGACAGTGAGAGTCTTCTTCATCAGAGTCTCCTTGGAGCTCGGCTGCCGCCGAGCGCGGAAAAGGGTTGCAAGCTCGGAATACCCCCGATGACCCAAACCCCCCGTTTGAGCCGCGCTCAGTAGGGCCCGATAATTTGTCGGAATTTCGTCCGAATTCGGTTGACTCACCTGGTTTTTGGCCTCCGACGAGTTACGCCCAGCAAGCATGACGGAACCGTCGCCACAGGTGCCCGACACGCGTCCACACCCTCGATCAAAGGATCAGGTCAGCAAACCCGGTAGCGCGAGCCATGGCGCCAGCGCCAGCAGCTGTACGGGCGCGGACCGTATCCGTAATAAAGTGGCGCCGGCGTGTAGTAATCGTAGTAAACCGGAGCCGGAGCATAATACCCATAGTACCCGTACGGATAATAGTAGGGCCTTGCCAACGAGCTTCCAATGATGGCTCCAGCAGCGAACCCGCCGACCAGACCAGGTCCCCACCAACCCCAGCGCGCATTAGCGTTATTCGGGGTTGCAACCGTTGCAGCGGCGATCGTTGCCCCAGCCGCGAGCGTAGCCACAGTTTTTCGCATGGCATCACCTCAAGGATCGATTCCCGAGTGAACAGTTAACGTCACCCTTCCATCCTATGTTCCACCCCGCTGCTGAACAAAGGCTGAATGGTCGAGCGGGCTGGGCGTATCCATGGCGGCGGGAGCGGCAAACGCAGCATTCGGCCCAAAAATGGGCTGCTGGGTCCGGGCGCGGGGCTCGAGACAATAGCGCGACAAATGGGCGGCACCGGGCACGGTCAGTAACAGACAGGTCGCATGCAATATCATTTTGGCGAGTTGATCGGCATCGCGGCAGCAGCGGCGAGCCTGTATGCAGCGCATGCGTGAGCTACAGTCCACGCATGCACCGCCGAACTGATTTAAACTAAAGTTTAGATTACTGAACCCAAATTTAATGGCCGCACCACCGTGCCGTGCCTATCGTTGGGTGAACGAGAGAAAAGCAGAAAACCGGAATAAATCGTGTTTGAATGCGGTCTTTTTCACGACCACGGAACGGAGATCCACAATGTCCCACTTTCACCTGCAAAGAAAGCAGAGAGAGCGCGCAATAGGGGCGTCGGTGCCCGCTATCATTTGTCAAACGGACGCCCGCCAGAGCCTAGCCAGGCAACACTTGTTGTATTTTCTCGGATTTGGCGTGGCGAGCGCGATTTTAGTGAATATGACTGTGTTCCTCTATTTTTTGTCGCTTCACGCATCCGGGTAGGAAATGGAGAAACCCAGTCAAGCAGCTAACGCAAGCAACAGGAAGGCGCATCATGAAAAAGCTCATAGCAACCGCATTGGCTCTCCTAAGCCTTCTTGCCGGGACGGCATTGACGCAATCGGCAGCCGTGGCGCAAACGAGGCGTGATGCCGGCCAATATTATTATCAAAACGGTTCACAGTACTACGATGGATACCCGTTAAGGGATTAGGAAAACATGCGCGACGGCTGGTAAAAGCCGCTTCTATGCGCTTCCATCCGGGGTCCCCGAACCAGCGGCAGGGCCGTCTTGGATCAGCGTTCGTGTTTGCCGCGTCCGGGCGACGTCCCTTACTGAACCACATGCCGCCA